>JBCBLJ010000119.1:0-14117 GCA_038520195.1 Planctomycetota bacterium | reverse complement strand
GTTCGCTACGTTCAGCATGAAAATCAAGGCCCCGGTCCGGCGCGGGAACTGGGCCGCCAGATTGCTCGAGGCGAACCGTGCCCTGGTGCTGCGCGACCAATTCCGCGGCTACCCGTGGGGTGTCATCGGTTGAGCCGTCATCGGCGAGGATGACTTCCACCGGACGATGTGTTTGCGCGAGCACGCTGTCGACCGCGGCACGCATCATCTTGGGTCGATTGTAAACCGGGATGATTGTCGACACCAACGAAGCTTCGATCGGAGCCGTCATGTCGCCGAGCCCAAACGCGGGATTCCAAGGTCGTCACTGAGCTGATCACGAACCCACGCTTCCGTCATCGCGAAGGCTTCCTCATAGGAATAGCGAGGCGGTCCGTTGAGCAATTCGATTGTCGATCGTGTATTCAAACTTCCTCGACGCGCGAACTTGGCCAAGTCCCATTCGCTCATGACACCAAATCGGTACAGTTGATCCGCGGTGATTCGCGTTGAACGGCGAAGTACTTTTCTCCAAAGTGGTGCGGGGTTTGATTTCCACCGTTCGAGTTGCTCGCCCATCCGCTGATAGATCGCGCCGCGCCACCTCACGAGACGTGATTTGGACGACAGCGATCCGATCGAGTCCGGATCGACGCCCAGTAGCTCGGCGTATCGGGAATAGAATTCACGCCACTTGAGACCATAACCATCGGTCACCAAGTACGACCGCCCAACGGCGTCCTCGACCGTCGCGGCGGCGATGATCGCATCCACTAACGTTTCGATGAAAACGGCGTGGCAATCCCCCTGCCCCTCATCGACAAAGCGAAAGCTGCCGCCAGCAATTTCGCGAAGCGGACGGACCGTGAAGAGGGCGGAACGAGGCCCCCAAACAAACGTCGGCCGAACAATCACGACCTCCAAGTCACTTTCGCGACCGGCTCGAAGCACCCGCTTTTCGGCTTCGATTTTTGAATCGCTGTATCCGCGGTTCATCGACCGGTACGCGTCGTTCTCATCAGCTCCGTCGGGCGGGCTCGGACCATGCACGGCGATCGAGCTAACGTAGATTAAACGCTTTACGCCGTGCTTCAGACAAGCCTTGATCACGTTCTCGGTGCCGTTCACATTGATCGACATAAACTCTGCCATGGAGCCGCCCCCACTGGCGCAGTGAAACACGATGTCACATCCTTTCATCGCTTCCGACACCGGTTCGAAATCTTGGACGTCTCCCTGGCTCATCTCGACTTGATAGCGGCTCACCCAAACCGCCCGCGTCCAATTTCGAACCAACGCGACCACGTCGGCCCGCTGTTCAAGGTGCAATCGTTCGGCAAGGCGACCGCCAACGAATCCGGTCGCTCCGGTGACGAGCACCCGGCGCTCGCGGAGCGAATCGCCTGGCAGCGCAAACGGCTTCAGTTTTCCGGTGTGTTTCATCACCAACAGAGTCCCGGAATCGGGGCGAGCGTCGGGAGCGGACGCGAGCGTTTTTGGGAATAGCAACCTTCCACCCAACGCATGACACGCGTTCCCTCTAACGCGTCGACGCGTAACTCGGCCGCACCCGCTGCGGCCTCCGCAAAGTTGTCGTAGAGGTCTGCGGCGGGTTTCAAGTATCCCAGCTCGGATTCGCCGCAGGAAACGGATTCGCGCGGTCCGCCGCGTGGCTCGATGTGAAACTCGAACGGTGCGTAATTGTTGATCACGAAGGTCCGAGCGTCCGTCTCGACACGGATTTCATTGGCTAGCCGCGTCGTGCGACTCATCCGCAGTTCGCCTTCGACATCCTCTCCGAAACGCATCGTCATCCAGACGTTGCTCTCCAGCCCGCCGCACGCATCGTCTTGATAGACGTATTCGATCGGATCACCAAACCAGGAGATCAGCGTGTCCATCGGATGGATGCCTGCGTTCACTAAAACGCCGCCGGGCACGAGTTCCGGTCGGACCGTGTACCCCGAAACCGAGTTCCAACTGTAGACGCCGCCTTGCGCCACGGTAACGCGTCGTACATGAGGCTCTTCATCAAGCAGTTTGGCGATCGACGTTCGACTCGGCCAGAATCGGAACTGATGGAAGACCGCGGCCAATTTGTTGGCGTCTGCCGAAGCTTTTGCAATTTCGTCGCATTCCGCGACGGTGTTGGCCAGCGGCTTTTCGCATATCACATGGAGTCCGCGTCCCATCGCCTCCGTCGCGATGGTGATTCGAGTATGAGGCGGCGTGGCGATGATCACTCCGTCGACCAGATCCGCGAGTTCCGCGAGCGACGCGGTCACCTTCGCGCCAGGGCAACTTTCCGCAAGAGCCGTCGCTTGCGCCGATTCGTTATCGAGCAAGCCCGCGACCGTGCAATGCTTGCTGGCCGCGATCGCCGGGGCATGCAGGTAACCAGCGATCGCTCCGCATCCGACGATTCCGATTTTCATGTCGACTCAGTTAGCCTCGAGTCATTGAGAAGGCGAATGCGTTCGGCCCGATCGATCGCAAGTTTCTGCTGCGTAAACTCATTGGCTTTTCGCCGCGCTTCTGAGTCAACCCGCCCCGACTGAGGCGGGTGCCAGAGATGCAGGAACGGTACGTACCCGAAAAACCAACCGTTCAAGGCGTGGCAGCGATCGTAGAATTCCCGGTCCTCTCCCGTCCATCCGGTAAAAGACTCGTCGAACCCACCGACTCGTTCGAAGGCATCTTTGGTGATCGCGAGGGTCCCTCCGGTCCAGTTTTGTTTCACCATCACCGGCGTCTCCTGGAGGAGCGGCTCGGTGGACTGTTCCGCAATGAGTCGTTGCGTTGTTCCCTCGGACAGGTAATAGAGAAACCTCTGCGGATACACGACGTCTTGTTCCCGACGCATCAAATGCTCGACGATCACGTCAAGATAGCGTTGGGGCATCAGCAGATCACCATCATGGCAAACGACGATCCGCCCACGCGCGAGTTTAGCGCCCTCGTTGAACGCGTAGCATTTGTGCCACCGTTGATCACCGCTCGGATGCGGCAAGTGTGTGTGGAGGGTGTTCCCAGGAAGGTCACGAAGACACTGATTTCGATCTTGTTCGACAACGATACACTCAACATCGCCTTCCAGAGACGCGATCGAGCGGATCGTCAATTCGAGAAGCGATTGGCGATCCGATCCTCGATGCGGGATCACAAAACTGACTTGCGGGCGATCTGAAAAGCACACGTCACGAGCCAGCGAAAAGCTCCAATCACGGAGCGTTCGCCGGAGCATCCATCTTCCGATAATTGGAAACGTATCGCTGAGGTGGAGCGAGGAGGTTTCACCCGATTGTATCCGTACTCCGTACGGGTCCGTGGACGTTTCAAACCGATCCGAGCGATTCGTCACGCCTGTCAATCCTGCCTTCCGCAGCGCTAGCAGCGTCCGCGGAACGTCGTGGATTATCGCGCCGAGTTTGTTGCGTAACCCAATCATCAATGCGTCTTGATCACCGAACGCTTGGCGAAAGAGAGGCTTCGACGAAGTGGCAGACATAGATGAAACAACACGGACTGCCAGTCAGCGATCTCCGGCCGAAGTTGACCGGCACGAAAGAGATTCCATGCATTGCTCCAGTCGGAGCGGTCATCACTGTAGCGAATCTTGATCAGGTGTTTCGCCGCTTCGGCGGCTCTCCGGATCTCCGGCGAACTATTCGCGATGTCATCCGATTGGTCAATCATCTTGCAGAAGTCACGAATGATTTTTGCCCCCTGCGTGTCTCGCTGGGCCTCGTGCATTCGGCGCTGAGAAAGGAAGTCATCGATTTTCTGGACTTGGGTTCGGTAGGCCATCCGAATCCAAAGGTCGGTATCGGGTGCGTAGGGAATCGACTCATCCCAGCCACCGCAGTGCTCAAGCATCTCGCGGCGAAAAAACGCGGATGGCTGTGGTATCCAAGTGCGAAACGTGAACAGGTTCTCGAGGGAATACGTTTCGGTCTTCTTGCGGAGCAGCTCTTTGCCGGCCGCATCGACCTTCAAGGTGTCGCCATAGATCAGTCCAACGCGTTCCGATTCCAAGAATCGATCGACGACCCGGCGGATCGCACCCGGCAGATACATGTCGTCACTACTTTGAATGCCGACAATGTCTCCTGAGACGCGTCCAAATCCTTTGTTGACCGCGTCAACGACTCCCTTGTCGGGCTCCGAAACCCAATCCAGTTCCTCGCAGTCTCCGTAGGACTCCAGGACTTCGACCGTGTCATCGGTGGACGCGCCGTCCACGACATGAATCCGAATCGGCCGATAATCCTGCTGCAGGATCGAATCGATACAGTCACGAATGAATTGACCCTGGTTGTAACTCGGGATCAAAATCGAAACCGCGGGGGACATTGGTAACGAACCGAGTGTGATCGGTGGTGGCTCGCTCATCCATTCACTCCTTTGACTCGCCGAATCGACCTGGGCGGCGTGATTTCGTTTGCTTGATGCGGGGGTCATGCCGTGCCGCGCGGATCATCGTTTGCCGGCCGTTCAGTTTCTAAGATTCCTAAGTAACGACTCGATTCACGTCGTCGATCCACGCCCGAACGATCGGCAACTCTTTTTCAGGGAACACGTCCCGCGCAACGAGTGTTTCGTAGCAACGAAGGAGGTTGTTGGCAACTTCTCCATGTCCGGTAGCCAGTTTTGTGTCGCCCAGGATTCGAGCAATGGAATCGTTGGACTCATAACCGGGAACTTCATCGCTAAAATCACGCATGAGATTGTGCGGGTTGCGAGCCTGGTCCACTTCGGGTGGGTGAAAGACCACACCCGTTCCGAGTTCCCACAGGCATCGCTGGGCGACAAAGCTTTTCCAAATGTCGCACATGCGGAACGAACAGTGGCTGGGCACATAGAGCAACGGATAGACGACGGGCCACCACCATGTTGTTTGTGTGTTGAAAGGACACCACTGACCAGGCGCCAACATGAGGCTTGCGCGCGATTCGAAGGTAAACTCTCGATCGAGAACAAGTCGCCAAATCGCGTCAACATCCGGCGCAACGTTAGCGAGCCCTTGTTGAATCGGCGCCCAAAACCCGTTGCCTTCTTCCGGCGCGCCAAGCGTCTCGGGTGGCTCGTCGGCGATCGTTGACGATTCGTGAATCTGATCCAAGGGAAGTCCGCGCGGCCAGATCAACTCGTCGCTGAAATGACGGTAGACGTTGATCCAGTTCGCGGCGCCATCTGGATCGGCGGATTTTGCGACGAACCGAGGACGCGCCAGCCACTCGTCACGAGTCTTCCAGCCATCCATCGGATGGTTGTCGTCGTCCGTCTCGTAAATGCAGCTCGCCCCAGCCTTGATCGCGTGCAGGTAGCCGACGTTTTTTCGGCAATAGTGTTTCGTTGGCAAGTGTTCGGTGACCGAAAAACCGCTCGCCAACTGAGCGTCGATGTCGAGGAAGGTCAGCTGGGACGCATCGAAGCCTTCGACACCGGTTAGGTCGAACGAGTCAGGCCCCTTGGTGTCGCCCGCGATCACGAGATTCCCGGCACCGTTGCCAAGGAACTGTGCAAGTCGAAGGACGCTCGCGGTGGGGCGTTGAATGGTCGTGATGACGGTGTGGAGCATGTTGTTTAGTCTTGCTTTCGTTTTTGAAACGAGGTGTTTGGCCGAAGACTCGTCACCGGAACGCCGCACTCGATTCGATCGAATGCATAGGACGCGATGTGCTTTGAACCGTCTGCTAACGTCCAGCCAGTGCGTGCAAAGCGTGAGAGACGTTGCGGCTTCGCGCGGTAAGCTCTGGTGCAGCGATCAGCCAGTCACGCATCATCTTCAGCAGCGTGCCCGTGCGTCTTTCGGACCGCAGTTGGATGAACGTGTTGTCCAACCAATCGGTGATTTCGCGACGCACCATCCTTACCATTTCGGCTTGATCTGTTTCTTCTTTGACCCACCGATAGAACATTCGCAGCGCTTGCGAATAGTGCCATTTGTTGTCGACACCGGCGCGATAGAGGCTTTGCGCTTGACGGTGGTAAACGCTCACCGGCTCGGTGACGCCGTCGGGTACGACCTTGCCGACCGCCGCCATCCGCATCCAAAGGTGACAGTCCTCGGCAATGGAGAGTTCTTCGTTGAAGACACCCGTTTTCTTGAACAGTTCACGTCGTGTGGTGATCGCCGATGTGGCCCACGGATTGGAATGGATCAATCGAGTGAGTAGCTCCGGCCCCGTGCAGCGTTCGCCCACGCCAAAGTACTGTCCGTCTTCCCAGGACTGATTCTGTGAGTCGTCTTCGATCACGACGACCGTTTCGCCGTAGACGGCGTCAACGGAGGGATCCTGTTCAAGGATCGAATCGATACACTGAAAGCGATTTGCGCAAAAGGTATCATCACCGTCCAGAAAGCTCACGTAACGCGAAGCCGAGGCTGCAATGCCTAGATTTCTACTCGCGGAGACGCCACGATTCTTTTGGCCGGGATGATGCAATAAGCGAACCGAGTGATCCGTGTCTCGGACTCGATCGCTCGTGCCGTCTTGCGAACCGTCATCGATGACGAGCACTTCGCATCCGGCGGCAATTCCAGCCGACTCGCTCGCCGCGAAGACGCTTTCAATTGCCCGAACGATCGTCGCTTCGGCGTTGTACGCCGGAATCACCACGGACACCAAAGGAATCTCAGGCAACATTCCGCGCGGCGATCTCACCGCGGTACTGACGTAGGTAGTTTTCGGCGATGAGTGAGTCGGAGAATCGCTGATGGATCGCGACTTGCCCCTGTACGCCGAGCTGTTTTCGCAGTTCAGCCTCACGTAGCATTCGTTCGATCGCGTTTCGCAGTGCCGCGATGTCGTGTCGCGGCACCAGCAGCCCGCCTTCGTGATCGACCACAACCTCGGGCAGGCCGCCCGTGTCGAACGAGACGACTGGCGTGCGGCACGCCTGTGATTCGGCCGCGATTCGCCCGAACGCTTCGAAAGCCGATGTCACGACCGTGAAGTCAGCCGCATGAAAACACTCCGCCATCTCTTCGGGCGTTGCACGAAACGGGACGCAGATCGATGGGGCGCTGACACCTTGGCTGACCCGCTGGGCACTGTGTCCGATGATCATCACCACGATGCGGTCATCGCTAATTTCGTTGATCGCGGTGACCCATTCCTGTGCGATGTCTTCGTTGATCCCTTCGACGGTTTGGCCTGCCACGAGAATCGCGATTTGGTCTTCGCCGACGCCGAACTTTCGACGAAGGTTCCGACGGACACTCGGATCCACGTCACGGAATACCTCGGTGTCAATTCCGTTGTAGACGGTTTCGATCGGCAGATGTTTGAGGATCGGACTCTCTCTCGCCCGTCTGGCGAGCCAGTTCGAAATGGCGATCACTCGAATCGGGCTTCGACCGAAAAGTCTGTGTTTGCGTCGCCAATTCGATGCGGTGCCGTCGCGTTCGATTGCCGGCGCCCGTGCTAAATCGGGGCATTGACCGCAGCCTTGTTTCCAACGGTCGCATTCAAAGAAGCAAGCGCAGTGCCCGGTCAATAGCCAAGCTTCACGCATCGTGACCAACGAGGGAAATCGTCTCGTGATCGCGGGCAACACTCCAAGGTCCGCATAGCCCGCGGCCCCCCAGAGGCTGTTGAAGTGAACGACGTCGGTTTCAGATGGAATCAGTCGAATGAGATTTCGAAACGACGGGTTGTAAATGTCTTGTAGCCCGAACCGGCGCTCGATAGCCCGCGCTGTGCGGCGGAGACCAGGGATTCCGCGAACGTACGGGATTTCGACGATATCGCTTTCACTCGAAGTCTTGCGGCCAACGTACAGCGTGCAGTCGTGACCTGCCGAACGAAGTTGCTTGTGCAGCGACACGACGCTTCGTTCGGCACCTCCGCCAAAGTCCGCCGTATGAACCAATGCGATCTTCACTGGCTCGATTCAGGTTGGACGAACAGCACGTCCAACGACGCGTCGGGGAGGTCGTTGGCCGATTCGATTTTGACGCGCGGCTCGCCGTCGGGTTTCACCCAGTGTGCCTCGTAGCCCAACGACGACATGAACGACAGCAACTCGTCAACGCTCGAATTCATGTCGCGAAGAAAACGATCGCAAAGTTCACAGATGACAGGGCACCGCCATTCTCCGAGCCGATTCTCCAAGCCACGTAGCGCCCACATCTCGGCACCCTCGACATCCATCTTGAGCAGCCCCGGTCGATCGGTAACACCCGCTAGTACTGTGTCCAGGTCCAAACCGATTGCGGGAGTGCGAAGCATGTTTTCGCTGCCTTCCACCTCTCGCATCGTTGTCGCGCCGCGATTGGCGATCGTCGGTAACTTCAGCTCCACGGTTTGCCATGCGGAGCATGCCGCACATGAGATGACTGACACATTCGCGATCGAGTTCAGCAGAAGGTTTCCGACCAAGCGATGAAGGTTCGGAAGCGACGGTTCGACCGCGAAGACTCGGCCAGACGCTCCGACTGTCCGTGAGGCTTGCAGCGTGAAGTAGCCGATGTTCGCGCCGATGTCGATGAACGTTTCGCCCGCGCCGAGGAACTCACGTAACACGCTTGTAACGTGCGGCTCCCAATCGTTTCCGCAGCGCAGTTCCCGCTCGATCACGTCCTGGATTCCCAACTCCATTTCAAAACCACCGACGTCAAAACGCCGACGCAGGTCGGGATCGGGAAAAAATGCTGGGTGATTTCGGATCCGTTTTGCCCAGGATTCGACCGCATCATTGCTGAGTGAACGGCGCGACAACCAGACGTCGACCGATCGACGCACCGTGCTTTTGGCGACGTTCGTGACAGGACGCAGAAAAGAAGGGATCACCGGCTCTCGACTCTGTGGACCATCGTGACGTCATCGACTTCGAGCTCGTAGCGGGCGGATGCCATCGCCTCGTCCACTTCCGACTCGAGTTGATCGAGTTTGCGGCCCCCAATCTCGATCGGTTCCGCATAGGTTCGGCTATTGGTCTTGCTCTTGCGATTTCGGGCAAATCGATTCCAAGTCAATAAACTCGTTTGTTTCAATCGCAATTCGGATAACAACCTGCGAAAGCCTTGGAACGTGACGAGTTCATCGAGGTCGACTTCGCAGAAACGTTGTCCCGTTTGGATGGCACGCATTTTCCACGCTGATGCGACCGACTCCATGGAGGCCGCGTACCAGTAGGTGAGTTGATAGTCATCCCAGTCGCGTGTCTCGATTTGCTCGTGCCCACGGACTTCATCGGGTGCCCAAAGGTATTGCCGACCCAATTCGGTTCGCGAAGGCACGGTTTCAAGACGCAGCAGGCTAAGCGCGACTTTGCGTGGATCACGTCGTAGGTGAATCAAATCAAAGTCGACGTTCAAGGACGCGAGGGCTTCGAGTAACCCTTTGCATGCGAGGTGGCTCGATTCAAAGTAGACCAGATTCGCGCACTCCGCGATGACCGGTAACTTTTGATGGATCCAGAAGTCGACGCCGGCACTTCGGTCACGAAGCGCTTCATGCATCGGCTGCCAAAAATAAGGTGCCGGCTCATGGAAGGAAGCGACACCCGGAACGTAGGACAGTAGCTTGGCGAGGTGCGCCGAACCATTCCGTCCCGTTCCGACGGTGAAGATCAACCGAATACCCTGGAGCTTCTTTCGCAGGTAGGGAGAAAGCAGGTCACTCATGCGGCAGCCAACTCCGCATGCCACTGTTCCAGTACCAACAGTGACCATGCAGCCCAAGCGTTTTTTTTGTCGTGTGCGGCGGCATCCACAAGACTCGCGAGGGCGACCGGCTCGAAATACTCTGCGAGATGCGAGTCGCTGCCCAGCAAGCGTTCTCGCAACATTTCGCGTTGCGTTCCGGCAAACCAGTTGCGGAGCGGAACTTCGAAACCGCGCTTAGGTCGATGCAAGAACTCGCGCGAGAAGAATCGCTCGGCGTTCTTCTTGAGCAAGTGCTTCCCCGTCACCTTTGTGGCGTCGAAGAGTGTCTCAACGCGTCCGTTCCCGTTGCCCTTTGCGGGCAGCAGCTTCAGCTCCGGAGGAACTTGAGCCGCGACCTCCATGAAGACGTGATCGAGCAAAGGCACTCGAACTTCGAGCGAGTGAAACATGCTCGCGATGTCAACCTTGGCGAGGTTGTCAAACGGGATGTACGTTGCCAGGTCGTAGCCTTGCAAGTGGTTCAGTGTCTCACGACTGTGGTGGTCGGCGAACGTCTGTTCAAACTCCGCTCGTGTCGCGTGAACGACATCGCCGTACTGTTCGCGCCATAGAGCCGAACGCCGATCCGCGCCGAGAACACCGGTGCGACGGTACTTGCTGTCGGCAATGCTCGCGTTTTTCGGCCAAAGCCCCGCTTGCCGAGCGCTGTTGGCGACTAGATTTTTGATGCGTTTGGCCGGCGACGTCGGAATTCGATGATCGGCAAGGATCGAGGCGTACGCATTGTAGCCCGCGAATAACTCGTCACCGCCGTCACCACTGAGGACCATCTTGACGCGTTTTCGCGCCATTCGAGAAACATACCAGGTGGCGATCGCGGAACTATCGGCGAACGGTTCACCGTAGTGGCGAACCAAATCAGGGAGCAATGCGAGACCCTCGGGCTCGACGACTTCTTCGTGGTATCTCGCACCGGTCGCCTGAGCCGCCTCCTGCGCCCAATTTCGTTCGTCGTATTCTCGGTCTCCGTGACCAATGCAAAAGGCCTCGACGGGCTCGCGCATCACACGACTCATGTATGCAACGACGGTGCTGGAATCGATGCCGCCCGATAGAAATGCGCCGAAGGGAACGTCGGACACCAAGTGAGCCCTCACCGTTTCTTCCAGTGCTTCGTCAATCCGCTCCAGCCACTGTGCCTCGTCCAGCGATCGATCGGGTCGAAACTCAAGTCGCCAATAGCGTTGCGGTCTCGCCGTTTCGAAGTCACGTTCATCGATCAAGAGCGTGTGACCGGGCGGCAATTTTTTGACTTCGTCGTAAATTGTTTTCGGCGCGGGAATGTAGTGATAGTGCAGGAACTGATCGATGGCGGCGATGTTCGTCGTTGTTTGCAATTCTGGAAGCGCTGTCAGAGCCTGCATTTCAGACGCGAACGCCAAGTAGCCAGGCTGCCGCGTGTAGAGCAGCGGTTTGATCCCGACGCGGTCGCGAGCGAGGAACAGTTGGCGTTTGTTGGCATCCCAGATGGCGAACGCGAACATGCCACGCAATTGCTCGACCACGCTGGCGCCCCACTGTTCCCAACCGTGCGCGAGCACTTCGGTGTCCGACGCTGTCGAAAACATGTGACCGAGTCCTTCGAGGCGATCGCGAAGTTCACGGTAGTTGTAGATCTCACCGTTGAACGTGACCTGCACCGTGCCGTCTTCATTCGCGATCGGTTGCTTTCCGCCGTCCAGATCGATAATCGAAAGTCGACGGTGACCGAGTCCGACCGAGCCGTCGACGAAGGTGCCTTCGCCGTCCGGGCCACGATGCACGATCGCGTCATTCATCCGCTGCAGCCATGCCGGATCGAGCGGCCGACCGTCCGCCATCAAAATGCCTGTGATTCCGCACATCGATTTAGAGCCGTGCCAACTCGCGGAAACGCGACCGGAAGACGTCCGAACTGAACTCCTCCGTCCTGCATCTCGAGATGGCGTCAACAAGCGGGGGCGATGGCTGCTGCAACAGGTCATCGATAGCTTGTCGAAGAGCACCGTCGTCGAGACTCGAACACGAGACGCCAATCGGATGCTGCCGCATGAATGGTGTGATTGACCCGTACTCCGGCGCGTGCAAGAGAACACGGCGACCGGCGGCGATGTACGTCGTCAGCTTGGTCGGAAAAGACAATTCCGCTAGCGGCCGAAGCGAAGGCTCGAAGGGCTGTGGCAAATAAAGGAAAGTACACTCCGACAAGAGGCGCACGGTGTCTGGCAGGGAACGCCAACCAAAGTATTCGATGTGTTGCGGCTTGCGTGAATCGAGCACATATCGCGACCCGACGAGCCGCAATCGGATGTCGCGTCCGGCAAAGTTCCAATTCGAAGCGTCCAGTAAACCGATCAATCGATCGAATGGTTGCTTGGCGGTAATCGATCCCGCGAAACCGATCGTGATGACCTCATTCTCGATCGCCGATTCGGGGTCGAAGCAGAGGTCCGGTTCAATACCATGTCGCAGAATGACGTAGTGATTGTCGCCGTATCGTTCTCGATACGCTTCTTCCATCTGCTCACAGATGACACCGACACTCTCGGCCGATCGCAGCGTGTGTGCGAATCGATCCATCATCGATTGAATCGACCAGCGATCCATCCGTAGTTTTTGACTGAGCAACTCCGGTGCGTCCCAGACCAGGACCGACAGTGGCTTGGAGAGTCGATGGGCGATTTCGGCCCCGATTTCGATCGCGGTTGGGCAATCAAGAATCGCCCACACTCGTTCGAATTTCTCAGACTCGGGATGGGCACAGATCTCTTCGACGCAACGTTTGCAGTGGCTTAGAAACTTGGCTTTTCGTGCGAACCGGGCGATCCATTCTCCCGAGATTCCTTTGAACGGTCGATAGGCGGGTTCAAAACGTCGCGAGACGTGTCCGACGATCGCGGGCGCCGACTCCAACCATCCGTTGGACTTCGCCGCGGCGGACACGGCGGGAAAGAACCCGAGCATCCCGTCAGGCAATCCACGTCGCAGGTCTTCCAGGATCACACCGCCAACACCGGGCTCGTTCGGGATCGTACCCGACAACGTCAAGATGCGAGTGGGACTCAACGGGACTCTTCAGGCTCGGCGTCGAAGCGTCGGTTTTCAAACAGTCCATCGAATTGAAGGATGCGGCGATCGGATTTGCTGTAGGCCTGCTCGATGACGCCTCGAAATAGGAACCCGAGGGTTTCGAGTTGTTCCTGAACGCTTTCAAACGTCGACTGGCCCTCGTAAAGCGAGTACGAACTGAGTTCGACGACCAATGCCTCGGCATTCGAAAATGTCTTTCGACCTCCCTCGATGACTTGTCCTTCAAAGCCCTGCACATCGACTTTGATCACATAGGGCGGTGTGATGTCGATCGACGGCGCCATGTCGTCGAGCCTCTGAACTTGGACTTCCTCCGGTCGCATCGATTCCGTTTGAGGAAACTCTTCCTTGTGCAGCTGCGCCATCGGCAACATCGAAGAACTGGGCGTGAAGTCGTTGCGATGGATGGTCGTGGTTTCGTTGCGATCGCCGAGCGCCGTTTGAAATGCCTTTCCCGGACCATGGTCGGCGAGATACTTTTCGACGGCGGTGAAGCAATCAGACAGCGGTTCGAAGCTGAGGATGGTTGCCGCCGGAAAGACTTCGCGGAGGATCGCGGCGCATTGACCTTCGTTGGCACCGATGTCGAGAATCGTGTTCGGCCGGTAGCGACGCAGCAACTCCCATTGCCGGATCATGGCCGCGTGCTTCTCCCGTGCCCGAGCGGCGGGAATGTTTTTGTGCAATCGGACTTCGACCCCAAGGGAGCCAAAAACCGATTTGATCAGTCTGTTCATCGCGTCAATCCGGGCTTGCGGAAGCAAACCAGAATGTGGTCCTTCAATGAGTTGGCAAACACTGTTCGTCCATTGCGGTGCATCCAGTCACGGCAACCAGGCAGTGCCTGAATCAGTCGGGCGAGTAGCGGCTTGCGCCGGCGAACGGACCAGCAATGAACGGTTTCCAGGCCCTGAACAAACCGCCCCGTCCAAGGCGCCAGCTTGTGAGGATGATGCGTGATCTGTTCGACAATCAAGTTCTGTTGCCCGGCCCAGTGACGAAAGTAACCTGGGTTGCCGAAGCAAAGGTGTTGCACCGAATGCAGGTACCAGTGAGCACCTCGCAGCATCCTCCATGACCAGTGGTCGGTGTTGCCGGTTGACAGTAGCAAACGTCCGCCGGGTTTCATGAGACGCGTGAGGGCATTGAGCGTGTCGATCGGACTCGGAAGGTGTTCGAAGACATCAAATAGTGTGACGACGTCAAAACGGGCTTCGTGGCGAGACTGATGGTCGAGCGAGTCGATGTATTCACCGATCACTTCGACGCCGCTTTCGCGTAGGCTCGCTTGGCCCTGGGGCGAAGGTTCGATCGCGGACTTGCCCCAGGACTCCGGCAACTGTTTGAGAAAGCCACCGTCGAACGCCCCGACATCCACGACATCAATCCGGTC
>JBCBLJ010000155.1:0-13106 GCA_038520195.1 Planctomycetota bacterium | reverse complement strand
GGCGACAACTGACAATCGTCGGAGGCCAGCTTCAGCAATTCGTCGCGTTCCGCTCCTCGGAGTGACTCCAGTGCGAGTGCCCAAAGCAACGTCGGACGGCCCCCGAAGAGGTCGCCGCCAGCGGTCATCTTGTTGTGATCATCACCGGCGAAGTCGCCAATGTCGTTGAGAATCTGGAAGGCGACGCCGAGGTTTCGGCTGAACGTGCGAATCGACTCGCGATACTTTTCCGCTTGGTCCGATGGCGAATCTCCACAGCCGAGTCGTACACCGCTAAACAAAGCGGCTTCGAAGGCCGGCGAGGTCTTGAGCGCGTAAATCTTCAGGGCATCCAGGGGTGTCAATTGACGATCGGTCCCATCGCGCCAAACGAGTTCAGCACCTTGGCCTTCACCGAGCCGAGTGTGGGCGGCGGCCAGACAGTCCAATACATCGAGCTGCGCCTCCGGCGAAGCATCCTTTAATGCAACACGATCGCTTAGCAGGCGGTAGCCCAATCCGACGAGGTAGTCGCCAACGTTGATCGCGGTGGGAACTCCAAACGTTTTGTGCAGCGATGCTTGGCCGTAGCGAAACGCGTCATCGTCTTCGATGTCATCGTGGACCAAGCTAGCCTTGTGAAAGGTCTCGATACTCATCGCAGCACGTCGGACGGCCGGCGGCAACTTTTCGATTGCCTCCGCCGCGGTCGCCCCGGTGCAATCTCCACCGGTCATCGCGTCGTACGCAGCGAGGGTGATGAAGGGGCGTGAGTGCTTGCCGCCACGGGTCAAAAAGTCATAGGCGATGTGCTCGGTGGCTTCGATCGCATCCATCGCCTCGACGTCACGCAGCGTCAGTTCCGCGTTGCCGATCTCGCGTTTACCGCGCAGCCGAGGCACGTTCTGATCGAGTGACTTCGGTGAGAAAAGATCGGATGCCGCCCGCATCAGGTGGACGTACGAACGAGTCTGCTGAGCGGCCGGCTCGTACGGAGTGCGGATCATTTGATCGACCCAAGACTCGTCCACGCGCGTATTTCTACAGTCGCTACTGAGCAACGGAACGGCCATGCAAGGGATGCCGGCCAGCAACACCTTGTCGATCGCCTTTTCGAGCACGTTCAAACAAGCGACGCCGACGACGGCATCAACGTATCCGCCGACAATGATCTTCATCACCACCGGTGAGCCCTCGGCGACCAACACGCGGTAGCCCATCTCTTCGGCCAATCCGCGAAAGTCGGCGATGCTGCACGCACCACACTCTTTGCAGTTCATTCCGAATTCGTCGTACTCCGCGGGGCATCCTTCGGCATGCTTGAGACAATGCGGCAGCAGAAAAAGCCGACGTTCCGGTGGGACACTCCGGAGTTGGTGTCGCCAAAACGACGAGCTGATCATCACCATCACCCAGCCGACGTAGGCCTCCGGGAGATCCGCCTCTTCGAGCGTGCGACGCGCGACCTGCTCCAATTCGTCCTTCGTCATCGGGACGCTTCGGTCCAGTCGATCGGCGACCTCTTCACAGCGGGCGCGCAAACTCTCGCGCATCTCGAGCGAATCAGGGACGTCTTTGAGGTGACTCGTCTTTCGACGTTTTGTACGCGGCGAATCGCCATCGCCCTGACTGGCGTCGGAGACCGTCTTTGGAACTTCGTTAGAAACAGAGTCGTTGGCGGGGCTGAGTCCGGTCGACAAACCGATTACCTCTGGCGGGTCACTGGGGCAGGAGTATGTGAATCACGAAGTCAAAGCGAGAAAGACACCGAGTCAACGAGGCCATTTTGGATCGTGATTTGTATCCGTCGCACGAAGGAATTTGCCCAACGCGGCGGCGACAAAGATCAACGGATAAAGTCGTTCGTAATACCACAACTTGGCAAAGTAAAACCCGATCGGCCACGCAATCTGATGCCGTCGATCTTCGACACTTTGAACCAGGAATTCGACGCCGCCCAGTATAGCCGCATCGACAGGCTCGGTCGCGGCCTTTAAGTCTTTCAACCCGACAGTGGCTTGGTCGGATCGCGCGGGTTCAGTTTTTTCGCGGTCTGCCGCGGCATCGTGTTGACGCAATCGATCGGTACACAACGCCTCCACCGCAAGCGCCGTTTCTTCCACCGAACTGGTCAAACCCGCCGGGAGTCGACACAGAGGCTCAGCGCCTTTTTGTTCGTTTCGCTCACGCAACTTGAGCGACACCGATGGACCGCCCCCCCAACCGCCGTCGGCGTTCTGGGAACTAACGAGAAAATCTCGCGCCTTGTCTTCCAACGAGGTTCCGATGTCGCCCGCGATCAAAACCTTGCACGTCCCATAAATCGGATTCGATTCGTCGTCGCGGTCCTGATTGCCGAACCACAAGGGAAGCCAAGCGCCGTCGTCTTGCTGTTGTTTTTGCAAAAACCGCTGCCCGCGCAAAATGGCGGCACGGAGCCGACTCGGTGCGTCGCGTGCTTTCTCAGGAGACAGTGCGCGTATCGCGTGAGCCGTGAGATCCGTGCTGCTTCGATCGAAAGGTAACTTGCCCCAACCGCGACAAAACGTCGGCCATCCGCCGTTTCGGTTTTGAAGCTTTAATAGCCAATCCTTGCCGCGTTTCATGGCGGCAGCCATCTTGGTGGCACGGAATGGGTCGGAAGTCGAATCGACGTATCGACTCATCTGCTGAAGCGCCAAAATGGCGGCGGGCGTGTCGTCGCTGTCAGGCACCGCACCGGAAAGGTTCGTCCAGCCCCAACCGCCCGGTTCGGCACCGGTAAATGGATGGCGAACCGCGTGCTGGCAACCCAAGTGCCAGTCCACCAACTGATCGGTGCACCATTGCCCACGATCTTGGGGATCACACGCCAACGCGTGGATGGAAAGAGAAGTCACCCAAGTCGCGAGATTGGTATCGATCGGCCAACTCCCGTCTTCACGACACGAGTCGGTCAAGAATCGCAGCCCACGCTCCACGACAGGAAGTTCACAACGTCCCGTCGCCGCCAAACTCATGACGACGAACGAAGTCAGCGGAGTGGCCTCTAAGTAACCTCCGCTTTGTGGTTGCATGCGTTCCAAGACCGCTAACGTGCGTTTGATCGAAGCGGCACGGATCAGCCGGATCGGAAACAAAGCGCGTCGTCCCAAAAAATGGCGAGCCTGGCCGATCGCCACGAGCGCCGGAATCGCGTAGCTGACAACCGGCATTTGCAGGAATCGATACATCGCTTGCGGAAACACGGCCGCCTCAAATGGCAACGCATCGACTTCATCCCAGGAAATCAAACCGGCGATCGCCAGGTTATTCATGATCGGGACGACGAAGGTTTTGTCCTTCCCATAGCGCTTCCGCAACCCTTCGAGCCGGCCCGCCCGGTCCAGGTAATCGTCGAGACTCTCGGTCGCGATGTTCTCGAGCCCCTCCTCGCCGACTTTCCGAGCTAGTGTCGACGCCGCGAGAACGAGATAGCTCGTGGCGATGTTGGAGTGGCTTAGATCGGTGTCGCCGAACCCACCGTCGTCGTTTTGCTGTTGTCGCAGGTAGTCCATTCCACCGCGGATCATTGACCGAAGTTTGCCGGCCGACGAGTCCTCCAAACTCTCACGCTCGCGATGAATCAGCACCGCCGCGAGCGAACTGACCGCCGTCGCGGTACTCAGTGCGGAAGACGCAAGCTGCCCTTCCCAATGGCCGCGATCGACGCGCTGATCGAGCAACTCGGTGCGAACGCGGTCAAGCGCCGCACGAGCCTCAGCACGCAGGCGATCCTGCGATGTCGCAACGACTGACGTTTCACCCTGGCGTGGCGCGAGGCTCATCGTGATTGCACCCGTCGAGTTCCCCGATGCGTCATCCCGCATGGTCGCGTCGCCGGGGATTGTCTGGTCATCGAGGATGGTTGGTGCACCACGATCATCGCGTCTCCTGAATCCGATCTATCTCGAGGTCCGATTATATCCCGTCTTCAACCGCCTCCCGCTGGAAACTCGTTCAGTAAAGTCGGAGACAATTCGTTCCAGAGAACTGTTAGACTGCCGTCCGCACTCTCATCGTGTTTGCCCGGAGAATCGCAGAAGGATGGATCGAGATGAATCGGTGACGCGCTCCCTACTCGTCGGCCTTTCCGAGACCGGATTGGAAGAAGTCCTCTCGGCGTTTCAGTCGAGAAGTTATCAAGCCGGCGACGCGATCGTCGAAGTCGGCGAATCCGGCGACGAACTTTTCCTGTTGGCCGCCGGAAAGGTCCGTGTTTGGTCGGGTGATGGTCCCTCGGTCGCCGAACGGACCCTCAGCGTCTTGGGTCCCGGCGAGCACTTCGGCGAAGCTTCCGTTATCGCCGGCGGTGCCCGCACCGCGACGGTGACCGCCGTCACCTACGTCGAAACCTTGGTCCTGTCGGGGGAGGACTACAGGCGTCTGGTCAAAAACTACCCCCAGTTGTTGGAAAACCTCAGCCGTTCACTCACGCGTCGGCTGTCCAACATGAACGTTTCGACGGAGTCGCAAACCACCAAACGCGGGGTCCACTCGCTAGCGATCGTCGTCGACCACGAAAGCGGTTGGGGCCTGGCACATAACCTGATCTCCCTACTCCGAAGAAACCAGCAGTTGGTTCAGCCTTTACTGGCCTGCGATGGACCGTTGCCGATTCCGGCGAAGGAATTTGACCAAGACGCGATCCCAATTCGTGTGGAAGAACTCGGCTACGCCATCGCCGAACGCAGCGCACGCGCACTCGCGGTGACCGTTGCGTGTGGCGAGCATGCGATCGAAGCGGCGACGAAGGAGTCGAACCGCGTTATTTTCGTCGTCGATGCCGCGAAGGGAGCAACGGTCGACGCGCAGGCGCGGCTCGAATCCATCCCGGTCCATCGCCGACCCATCGTTGCGTTGATGTATGACCGCAACGTCAGGCCGCGACCCGAAATGCATCTTGCGGAGCATGCCGCGGTCCGCTGCGGTTATACCGGCCAAGGCCGCGAGACAAAGATCGAGGCCCCCTGCGTCATGCGGGTGTATCGAACGCTGATGGGCAAGCGGATCGGGCTTGCCCTTGGCGGTGGCGGTGCTCGAGGCATCGCACACATCGGCGTTCTCGACGTACTTCGACAACACGATGTGGTGTTTGATTCGATCGCCGGAACAAGCGCCGGGGCGATCGTCGCGGCATCCTACGGTGCCGGCTACACGCCCGAAGAGGTCGGAAGTTTCTTTCGCAAGGAAATGATCCCGCCGCGGATGCTGCGCGCGCGACCGTGGACGCGTCGTGTCTTCCTCTTGCACAGTTTTCGCGGCGGACGCTTTGAGACCAAGTTGCGACGCTACCTCGAGCAAATGACTTTCGCCCAGGCCGATTTACCGCTGGCGATCACGACACTCGACCTCATCAGCGGAGAGCAGAAGATCCGCCGCCAGGGCGATCTGGTCCGGTCCGTGTTACAGAGCATCAATCACCCCGTCTTTGGTTCGCCGATCATCCATGACGGCGAAATGCTGGTCGACGGCGGCGTCCTGATGAATGTCCCCGCCTCGGTTCTACGCGACGAAGGCTGCGATCACGTGATTTCGATCGACGTCGGCTCGTCGCTTTCAACCGATTTCAGCAAAGATCGAGTCGGAAAAATTCGCTCACCGAGCTACATTTCCACTTTGCTGCGTACGATGGATATTTCCAGACGACATTCCAGCGCCCTGCATCGAGAGGAAAGCGACCTGATCATTCTGCCGCAAACCAGCGACTTCCGGATCGAGGACTTTCACGCCGTCGACCCGCTGATCGATGCCGGACGCGTAGCGGGTGAACAGGCCGTCGAAAACGTCAAACGCGTCATCGCCAACCTGAGCCCGACGGCCGCATGAGGAAAGGGCGGGGCCCCTGTTTTGCCAGCACGACGAAGAATCATGAGCCAATCAAACGACAATGTCCCCTCCGCCGATGCCATCCTCGTCGAGCAAATCCGCGACGGCGACTCCGGTGCCTGGCAGGCACTGATCGACCGATATGAGGGCCGATTGCTGGCTTACACTCGCAGTCGCATTAAAGACAATGCCGCCGCCGAAGACATTGTTCAGGAGGCCTTCGTCGGCTTCTTGATCAGCCTGCCGAACTACGACGGCGGTCGGCCGCTGGAAAGCTATTTGTTTTCTATTTGCGCATACAAGCTCACCGATCACCTCCGCAAAGAAGGGCGCCGACCGGCATTGCAAATGCACGGTCGCAGCAGTTCCGCCGGAGACATCGAACCGCAGGGCACCGCCCGCGTCGCAAGTTCCATCGCACGGAGTGTCGAACGCAAGCGGATCGAGGAAGACGCGATCCGAGATGCGATCCAGGAACAGATCCAGCGATGGAAAGAATCCGGCAACTGGGTCAAACTCAAAGCCATCGAGTTGATGATCGTCCGCGGCTGGGGCAACAAACAAGTCGCCGAATCACTCGACCTCACCGAGCAACAAATCGCCAACTACAAGAGCGACTTTCAAATCCGTCTCAAGTCCATCATCAAACGTTCCGGCCTCGACGAAGGCGTCTTCCCTGAACTGGCAGGATAGGAACTTGTTTCACGCGCTCATGCCGCCGGTCGAAACGTCAAACGCGCCACACGGTTACTCGTGCCGAACGGTTGACGGCAGCCCTGACGTTCGTCTACGCCAAAACAAACTGCCAAATCGTCGCAAAGTGCAGGTAGGCGGCGGCCATCACCAGCACGTGCCATAACGCGTGGACGTATCTCGCGCGGTGATCGTTGACCAGCGCGATAACGGCGAGACTGTAAACGACGCCCCCGAGCGCCATGCCGATCCCCAGACCAAGCGGCACATGCGAAAACATCGGGATCGCCGGCACCCAGCCGAGCAACAAGTAGGTGATCGTCGCGACATTGTTGATCCGATGATGCATCATCAACTTGGCAAAGATTCCCGCGAAAGTGACCAACCAAAGCAACGTCAGAAGCGGCATTCGAAAGCTGTCCGGCGCGAAGCGATAAATGACCGGCGTGTACGTCCCGGAAATCATCGCGTAAATCATCGCTTGATCCCACGCCCGCGCCCGGTCCAGCATCGGCTGCCGCTTGAGTACGTGGGACATGGT
Organism: Planctomycetota bacterium; assembly: GCA_038520195.1. Taxonomy (GTDB): domain Bacteria; phylum Planctomycetota; class Planctomycetia; order Pirellulales; family Pirellulaceae; genus Stieleria. Next base: position 6,046 of record JBCBLJ010000155.1, on the reverse strand, counting down.
CGACGCGGTGAACGTCGCTGCCACCGAAAGTGTGTAGACCAAACAGGCGACCGCAATCCCCAGTCCGACGGGCATCGCCACGCTGATCATCCAGGCGCCGAGCGCGAACGTTGCCGCGGCCGCGATGCCGTGGGTCAGCGCGTTCGCCCATTCCCCTTCAGGACGCGCATCGATCGAGACCCGTCCGGGAGCGAGCGAATGCGTTGAGAAATCCCCCGCCACGTCGTCGGGTGATTCGACGCCGGGCGCTGGTTGGACAGGTGGTGAGAGGGTGGTTGGCATGCGATTGCTCCGAGGCTGGGCAACGTATCAAAAACCAATCCTTTTCAATTTTCAAACGGATTCGCGATTTGCGGACACTATGACGCGGCAAGGGAATCCTTCCGTCCCTCGGTGCCTGAAAACGGTCCGATTGCCGCAATCGGACCACCGATTCTGCCACCCAGGCAAAACGCACCGGCTACGGGATTCGCGAATCGTCGCCTATCTTGGCTTCATGCTCGAGCTCTGGCCCATTATCGCGTCGGTTCTAGGCGTCTTTCTCGTGATGGGCGTGGGAGCGGCGTGCCGGCAATTGAGATGGCTCACCGCCGAAGCCGACCGCACACTGGCCAACCTCACCGCCAATGTGATGCTCCCGGCCTATTTTATTCACCAGTTTTCAAAAGAAGGTGAAATCGCGTCCGTTGCGACGGCGTGGCAACCACCACTGTTCGGGTTCGTGACCACGGTGATGGGGTTTTGCATCGCGCTGGCGATCGCGCGTTCGCTCGGTCCCTGGGTCGGCCTCAAAAGCGATGCGGCGCAGCGCGCGTTCGCGCTCAGCGCCGGCATCTGCAATTATGGCTATTTCCCGTTGCCGCTGGCGGAACAGTTTTACGAATCGGCGGTCATCGACCTGATCATTCACAACGTCGGGGTCGACATCGCCCTGTGGAGCGTCGGGATCATGATCATCGCTGACTCCGGCGGGCGGACCTGGTTGAAGCCACTGAAGAGTCCTCCGCTGTGGGCCGTGGTGATCTCGATCCTGCTCAGCCAAATTGGACTTTCCAAAGTCGTCCCCACGCCGGTGCTTTCGGCGATCGGCGCGATAGGTGCCTGTGCGATCCCGCTGGGCTTATTGCTCAGTGGCGCAATCATTGTCGACTTCCTGAAGGATCAAGATTGGTTCGGCGACCCGCGAGTGATCCTCGCCGCCATTCTCACCCGACAAGCGCTGCTGCCGCTGATCATGTTGTCACTGGCCGCAACGTTCCTCCATCAAGCCGACTTGCGTGTCGTCGCCATGCTGCAGGCTGCGATGCCTTCGGCCGTGTTTCCCATTGTGCTCGTGAAACTCTATGACCGAGATTCCGAGACCGCACTGCGCGTTGTTTTGTGGACTTCGATCGCCGGCTTGGTGCTAATCCCAGCGTGGCTCGCGGTCGGCGGTTGGTGGCTCGGAATCGGCTCTTGACCTCGTCTCCTTGCGGTCCTTAGAAGTCGGGTTCTCGAGACCAAACCATTCGAAAGGATTCGAAATGAATATGAACTTCTTCCAGTGGCTCCGCGACGGCGTGCGTCAAAGCGTTCTGATGGGCGTGAGCGACGCCGTCGACACGATCGGTCTGCCTGAAAACGAGAGCGACGAAAATAGCGGTCCGGCGCTGGCATCGATTCTTGGCGGTGAAGAAAAACCGAAGCCGAAACGCGGCGGCGGACGCAAGCGGCTGGGAAAGTCGCTCAAAGAGATGGACGCTGCCTAGTCCTCGCGGCGTCACGAGCGTGGTGATCATTATTCCTCAAAACCGCCGTCGAAGATCTCTTCTCCGGCGAGCGTTTGCAGAATGATGGGACAACCCTCCTCGAGCATGTCGAGCACCTTGTCAAAACCTTCTTCGTCCCCGTAATAGGGATCGGGCACGTCGTTGGGCCAATTGTCGTCTAGATAGTCGCTGAAAATCCGAACGTGTGAAACGCCCGTTCCGGCAAGTTTTGTCAGTTCGTTGTAGTTGTCGCCGTCCATCGCGAGCACGAGATCGAACGTCCCCTCGGCGACATCTTTTTTTGTCACCTGTCGGCCACGACTGGTGACGTCGTAGCCACGGGCCTCCGCGGCATTCCGCATCCGTGCATCGGCGGCCTCACCGACGTGATATCCGTGGGTGCCCGCCGAATCGACTTCGACGTCGACATCAAACTCCTCGGCAAATCGCTTCATCACCGCCTCGGCGGCGGGCGAACGGCAAATGTTTCCCATGCAAACAAAGAGGACGCGTTTCATCGTCGAGAACCAATTCCAGGACTGCTTACGAACCGCTTGACGCGTTTGGCGGAACGTCTACAGCCTAAGCGATGCACGGCCCTCCGGCTACGCGCCAAGAATCTCGACGCCCTGTGCGCCATCGCCGACCAAGCCGACTTCCTTTGCCTTGGTGTTGAGCATCGCCAAAGCGCGGGCACCGACCTCGCCGAGTTCGACGGTCCAGTCGTTGACGTAAAGTTCGACGTGTTTCATGAGCACCGAATCGTCAAATTCTTGTGCGTACTTTCGCATCGTCGGCAGCGTTTCGTCGGGGCTCGCCAGGGCATACTCAAGCGAAGCTCGAACCACTCGCTGTACCCTCCGAAGCGTTTCGAGTGGCAATCGTCGGCTGCCCACGAGCCCGCCCAACGGAAGCGGACACCGCGTCTCATTCTCCCAGCGGATACCCAAGTCCTCGACCAGTGCAAGGCCTTCCTGTTGCCAAGTAAAGCGTCCCTCGTGAATGCACACTCCGAAATCGGCCGTCGCGTTCCTTAACTGCGGCATGATGTCCGAAAAGACCACCTGTTCGATCTTCGTCGAATCGGCGTAAAAGAGCTTAAACAGCAACGTCGCGGTGGTGTGCTCGCCTGGACACAGCGTCCGCTGACTCGGCAATGTCGGCGACTCGTTCTCCCGCGCGGCCAACAAGAGCGGCCCGACGCCGAAACCAAGCGCCGCTCCACTGGGCAGCACGACCATCGAATCACATAAGCGTAGCGCCGCGTGAAAACTGCACTTCGCAACGTCAAAGTGCCCCTTGAACAACTGGTCGTTGAGCTGCTGGATATCCAGTAGCTCGATTTCGAATTCGAGCCCCTCACGATCCACCTTGCCATTCATCAACGCGTGAAACGCGAAGGTGTCGTTCGGACACGTTGAGATGCCCATGCGAATCGGTGGTGTCATCCGGGCTGTTCCGTGATCGACTGAATGAGCTGTGCGGTGGAAACCAGCGCTTCATGAATCCGCCACGTTGATCGGTCTCGCTGGCCGACTTCGTTCGACAAGCCGCGAACGATCGACAAAGGGAGATCCGCAGACCGACACGCGAGCGCCACCGCGTAACCCTCCATGTCTTCGGCGACCGCGTCCGGAAATCGCTCCGCGCGCCACGCCGCGTCGGCGACGTCGCGAGATGCCGAACACACGGTCAAGAGCTCGCGGTCGGCCGATTTCGAGCGCGGCGTCTTAGACGCCGTCGCAGCGGAAGTGAGCGACAGGACTTGCTCGCCCGCCCATGGCCAATCGAGCGACCAGGCATCTGAAAAGTCATCTCCCTGACCGACGCCGATGCCGTCGACCCGCACCGAATCGAACAGGAGTGCCTCACCGACGCTTGCATCGGCACCGTGGAACCGTCCCGCGATGCCGGCAAGGATCACTCGCCGCGGCCGCCAGCGGGTGATCGCTGTCAGCGTCCCGATCGAGGCCTGGACGACGCCGAAGCCCACCGTTTCAACACGCCAGTCAGATGGGTCGAGCGAAAGCAGAGCCGCGATCTTGTCTCGCTCCAGTTCGGTGGGAATGCAAATCAAGTCGGGCAACTTTCCGGCCGTTCAAGTGGTCCTCGAATCCAACCAGTACTCGATGGCGCGGCGGTTGGATGGAAACGCCATGTTGTCGAGATGTTCTTTGGTTGGCACCGTCCAAATGAAATGATCCAACTCATCCAGTGCAAGCCGGATCTCGACGGGGGTCTCCACTTCGCAAAGGTAGAACAAATCAATCACCGGTGAGACAATCCCTCGATAGTTGTAGTCATTGGGAAACGTCACCAGAAGTTTTAACTCGCTCACGCGGAGCGCCGTCTCCTCGGCAACCTCTCGGACCAACCCCTCTTCGATCGTCTCACCTCGGTCCACGAATCCACCAGGCAATCCCCATTTTCCTTTTCCAGGGTCTCTCGCGCGACGGACCAACAACAGCTCGTTGGACGCGTTGACCACCAAACCTCCGACGGCAGCCACAGGCCCAAACCAGGCCGTGAAGCCACACTCGCGACATCGAAATGGCACGCTACCAGGGTTTGGATGTCGCGCCCCGCACTGCGGGCAAAACGTATAGGTATCTTCGATACTGACCGCCATCAGTTTCCTCCGGCGAACTGCGCCGCTCGCAATACGCCGCAACTCTCAAAGCCTCGACTCAGATTGGCCAATTCCCCCGCCGACTCAATCGCTCCGAGTCCGATTGGCTCGATCGTCTCACGTGACAATCGGCTGTGAAGTAGCACTCGATGCTTCGCCAGCACCTGCTTCAATCGATTTGCCATGACCCGTGACGCGTCCCATTTCGGTAGCACGTCGGCCTCGGCACGAATCGGTCCCGTCGACACGACTTCGTCCTCGAGTGACAACAACGATCCGCCCGGCTGTCGATCCAAAGTCGACCAAACGACGATGGTCGCATCGGGTTCGGCGTATGCCATCGCCGCCTGTGCCGCTCTTGCGACGTTCTCCCAAGTCTGCTGCTGCGCGTCGCCGTCCAACGCCGCGACGACTAACGAAGCTGGCGGCGGCACCGGATCGGGGCGCCGGAGCGTCGGCGTGACTCGTTTCGCGATCGCCTCCATCGTTCCGGCGTTCACCTCGCCGACTCGGCCGTCGGAATTCGCCGTCACCGTCAGCAACAACTGAACGCCGAGTAACCATGGCACTTCGCGGGCAATCGAACCGGTGGTCCCCAAAGGCACGACCGCCGCACTCTCCCGTTCATCAAAACGGTTTCGCGTCGCCGAATCAGACAATGACGGATAGATGCCCGAAAAGTCTCGCTTCTCGGCAACGTCGGTGGGTCGAATGGCGACGATCGGCAACACGAAATCCGCATCAACGACCGCTCGATTGAGATAAATCGGGTCGGCGTCGACATCCGCCGCGAGGTAGCTAAGTGAATCACGGACGTCCGATTGGTGACGCACCACCACGCCGTCGGGCGCGATCGACGCCAGACGTTCCGCCGTTTCATCGGTCGCTTCGTCCCACAACACCAGATCCACGTGACTTGCGTCCGCCGCATCAACCAATCGAAGCGCCGCCGACACCACCGACTCGATCTGCGGGACATTGGGATCGATCGCCAAAGCCACACGGTCTCCCGGCACGATCGCCGCTTCCATCGGCGGAAAGTCATCCGGCCGCTGTAGGGCCCGCGCGGTTTCACCCGCCACGTCATGACTGACGCGCTTCGTTCCCGCGTCGTACTCCCAGACTTGGAGCGACGACAGCCCGGCCTGTTTGGCCTGAAACTGGACGTGCCTCAGTTGCTTGTCAGACCCCGGTAAATGCTGTGACATCCTCGATTCCGGCTACTCGCTCGTAAGTTTCCTAGGCTCAGTTCTTGACGTTCTACGAGGGAAAACGGTGTCGGCTTGCCACGTTCCCCGCACCTCCGGAACCCACTGGCTACCGCGTCTCACACCGTATTTTCAGGGGCCAACCGCTTGCGAGGCTCCGTTTTTAAACAGCCCAGCAAAAAGGTTATCACGCTTTCCGCAAAATCACGCAACCGGCTCGCGTCTGGCGGGTGATTCCGCTACTGATAGAAGGATGAGCCCGCGACGTCTCTCTCCGCGAACACGACCGTCAATTCCATTGGGCGATCACGGCGAGAAACGCCGCTCATTGGCCGCGTGGTTGATGCCTTTCGTGTTGCTGCCGGTGATGCTCAATGGCTGTACGCCGACACCCGATGCAGAGAGTGCCAAGGAGTCTGCGTCCCCCGCGATGTCGTTGCCCAGCGCAGCCGCGGACGAGT
>JBCBLJ010000580.1:0-5479 GCA_038520195.1 Planctomycetota bacterium | reverse complement strand
TTGACTTTAGGGTTGGCTACGGAAACGGTGTCAGGAACCAAAAACCAAATGGCCCGTAGGGTGCTTCGCATTTTTGGTTCCTGACACCCTTTCCGACCAATCGGCTCACCCCAAGTTTTAGGTGTCATAGGCCACTAGCGGAACGCGAGCAAACTCTCTTGGCGTTGGCCGCGGTTGTCGGCGACACGGAGATAAAGGGTATCATCGACCACAACCGGGCTCGCGAAGACCTCGTCGGCGATCCGCTTCTGAACCTTGCCTTCGAATCCACCGGGGTTGGCCGCAAACGTGAACCCATCGCCGGTCTCGTTGTAGACATAGATGGTTTCACCAACCAACAGCGGCGAACTGCTGTACTTTCCGCCCAACCGCTGCCGCCACATGGTCTTTCCGTCGCTGGCACGCCAACAGAACGCGATCGCACTATCGGCCACGGCATAGATGTAGCCGCGATACGCGAGCATCGACTGCTCATAGCATTTTGTATTGTTCGACCAGAGGACTTTCCCGCTTCCGTCCGCCGCGATGCAAACCGTTTCAGGCTTGGGATAGCCTCCGCTGGCGAAGACGCGATCACCGTCCCACACCATCGTCCCGCAGGTGGCCATGGTCGTCGCGTCGTCGACTTTCCAAATCAAGTCACCGGTTTTTGGATCGTAGGAAGCAACCATATCGGCACCGCTCAACAGCAGTTGCTCGCGCCCGGCGATCGTCGCCACGATCGGCGATGAAAAGCTCAACCGTCCGGGCCGCCGGACCTTCCAAACCGTTTCACCCGTTTGACGATCCAACGCGGCAAGAAAACCGGGTCCGTCAAAATCACCCACAACAATGACGGTGTTTCCATACAACAGCGGTGACGCCGCATAGCCATACTTGTATTGCTTTGGCTGGTAGGCCCCGACGCTCTTCTGCCAAAGCACCCTGCCGCTGGTGTCGAGCTTGGTCAGGTGAATCGCACCGGCATTGTAAAACGATCCGAAGAGTGCCTCGCCATCGAACGCGAGTGTCGAACTCGCCTCGGTATTTTTGGGGTGGTTCTCAGCGGGGATTCCGCCCTGATGAACCGTTTGAATCCACTTCGCCTTACCGTCCCGGCTAACCGCGAGAACGGATTGGGTTCCAGCCCGTTTGTCGGCGGTCGTCAGATAAATCGAATCCCCAACGACGATCGGAGAGCTGTGCCCGCGTCCCGGAACGTTCACGGACCAAACCGCCTTGGCTCGGTCGATGTTCGCAGGCGCCGAAGTGCCCGTCGCCGCTTGATTGGTTCCCTGCGGCCCACGCCAACGCCACCACTGGGTATCAGGCCCTGACGCCGCGAAGGCCTTCGGGACGACACCCGCCGTCAGAGCGACCGAAGCGGCGGCGGTCATAGCGGTTCGACGATTCGTTTGGAGTGGTGTGCGGTCCATCGATGTCAGCCGTGGCGAATGTGGAATCAGATCTCGCGAACTCGAGACTCTGCTGGAAGTGGTCACATGACTCCGATCACCAGAATCGCCGACGATCCGCCAATACGACAACATTCAATCAGAGCGTCGTGCCATGATAGAGCACTCTTGAGACTGGTGAATACCTTGAACCAGCATCCGGATATCGGTGATTCACGACCTTGTCGATGATCCGCCAACAGATGATTGATCGCGTATCGATTGCGCGCGATCAATCCGGACTCCGTCCGCGACTCGAAAGAGGCCGATCGGTCGCTAGAAAAGCAAAATGAGCAACGCCGTATCGGCGAGTATCTCGTGCGCTTTGCTCGTTGGGTGCAACACGTCCCAAAAAAAGTAAGACGCACCTTCCTCCGGTGTGATCAATCCCTGGGCGATGTCGTCCAGTGCGGCATTTGTCGTGTTCGTGAAACCGAAAAGCTGTGGCGCAAAAATCCCGGCGAGCCCAAGTCCGAAGGTATCCAAGCGGTGAATCGTGACTCCCAGCTCCACCTCGATCGCATCCATCCGACGATTGATCAATCGGTTGGTTCGCCACGTCTGCAAGTTGAGTAAGAATCCTTGGAAGCCGCCATTGACCAACGGCGTCGAACCGACCGGCGGAATCGCGGGGACAAGGAATTCATCTGCACCCGCCGCCGCAAGTTGACGCACGTGACTGTCGAGATTTGTCGCGATCTGGAAGGGTGACTTCGCGGTCAACAAGTCGTTGGAACCTCCGCCGACGATTGTCAGCTGATCCGGATCCACGACCGCGGTTGCGAGGTACTGATGGATCTGAAATCCAACGGTGGGAAGAACTAAGCCGGGCGGTGTTTCAAAGATTCCGCTGGGTGGCTCTTCCACGCCCTGGCCTGTTTGCGAGCCTCCAACCGCGAGATTGAGTACGCGGTCGTCCGCCAGCCCAAGACGGCCCTGCAAGAAATCGATCCAGACCGGCCCGTTGGAATAACGACCTTGGAAATAGGTTTCAGCAGGCGGGATCCCAACGGCCGCAAACGTGTTTCCGGTGTCGCTGAGACTATCGCCGAAGACAACCAAGCTCGAGTACGGCGGTTGACCATTCGCCGCGCCACACGATGTAGCGATGAAAACCGTAAGCCCAATAATCCACGCGCGCATGTTCATGCTCCAAGAGTTGAGAATCGCGGGGGACGTCTCCGACGACCGGTTCGGCACCCCACATTCGAAGGGCTCGCCAAGATACCGATCTCTCTTACTTGACCAAGTGAATCGCCCGTGGTCGGGGCTAAGTCCCCGCAATCAGCGTTCGGATCCGAGCTTCGCGCAGCCAGATCGAACTGGGCAATCCCTCCGCCTCATGCGGGTTAGCGGCTTTCTCGCCCGTCGAATGCGGTTGCAATGCGCGTTACCCTATCGAGGGGCAGCAGCGGCTCTCAATGCTTGGTCGCTCACTCCAAAAGGCTGTCAGGCGCGGACGGGTAAGACAGGCTTTCCGTCCAACCATTAGCAGGCGACCAAGCATGGGTGGTGTGCAGGTTTGAACTTCAAGCGCGGGGATAGCTGACGCAATGTGGCGGGATGTGGGCAGTGACGACCAACGCAACGACGGACCCCACCACGACGCAGAGTCCGCGGCACGGCAACAGTACAACCCCTACCAGGCCCCGCTGGAAAGCGCGCTCGATGAAGAAGTCGCTCAGCCTCGGCCTTCGCATGTTATCGGCGAGCGATTTGAGTTCGCCGGGACGGTCACTCGCCAGCACTGCCGCGATGCGATGCGTCGCACCGACTTTCGCGGAGAGGTGTGGACGGGACACCGAACGCTGATCGTTTGTTGGGCGTTGCTGATGGGGATCTGCACTTGGTGGATCTTCGCCCGTGCGGCTTCGTTCGCGGATCAGTTGCGCGTCTTAGTCTTTGTCGTCGCTCTGACCATTTCGGTTGCCGCCATTATCCTTCGCAATCGTTGGCTCGTCGGTTCGCTGATCCCCGACAGCCAATTGGTGACCGGTCCGATTCGAGGCTGGCTCGATGGAGAGACGCTGTGCATTGAAACCGACACAATGACGAGCTTCAGCAGGATGGATGCGCTCTTTTCGACAGCTCACAACAATGAGCTGATGGTGTTGAATTTCGGTTCTGAGTCAGTGATCTGGACGGTGCTTCCGTTCGATTTCTTTCCTGACCCGATGGCCGCCCGGACGGTCGCCGAAGACCTTCATCAACTCTACCCTCCGAAGCGGCCGCTCTCACCCGACACCCGAAAACGCGAACCACCCACCGCAGCGTTTCTCTTTGAACGACCCGATGAAGCCGTCGGTTATGAGGGCCCGCTGAAGAGTCGGATTGCCAAAGGCAGTCGGTTCAGCAAACAGTCCAATCGAATCGTGCGACACACGCTCCTCATCCTTCTGTGCAGCGGGATCTCGATCGCGTTCTCCGGTTGTTTCGTGCTCGGGTTTGGCAGCTTCGCTGGACTGGGTGTCTTGGCCTTTTGCACGCTCGTGATTTTGCTCACTTGGTTCCGTCGTTGGAACGCCACGCGCCGCACCCGCGAAGACTCAGGAGATGTGATCTGGCAAAGCCGAGGCTGGCTCGACGAAACCTGCTACTGCTCGATGACGGACATGGGGCAAGCTCAGATGCGCTGGCAGACCTTCGACCACCATGAAACCACCGAGCAAATGATCGTCCTCTACCCACACTCAAATGATTTTTGCGGGTGCTTGATCGGTCGCAATCAGTTTGCCAATGAGGCCGATTGGGAGAAGGCGTGCCGACTCGTCCGTCAGCACGTTGCAGCGCATCCCGAAGCATGATCCGGAAAGGAGAGTGTCGCGATCGCCGATCGAGTTGCGTCGCGCCAACCGTCACCGGGCAACTCACAGAGGAAAGTCTTCTTCCGCAGCAGCTTCCGCATACAGCGGCATATGACGGTAATAGACCTCCAAGATCATCGTCGCAAACGAGGTCAAGCAGAGCCGGCCGGTTTCGGACATGTGCGGCGCTCCATCAAAGTACCAACTGCCTTTGGCACCCTTGGACTGGTCCTGTGTTTCCACCAGCCAGTCGCGCAGCTCAACATTGAACTTTTCCCATTCCGGACCGCCGTGGTGACGTAGTACCTGAGCGGCGTAGTAGTTGTAGTAGAGATCCGGTTTCTTGACTCCGATCTTGGCAAGATGCTGAACTCCCTTCTGGATTCCGGGATGTGTCTTGTCCCAGCCGGTGTACATCCGACAAAGCAATCCCACAGCGGTGGTCGCCGGACGCGGCGTGGTTGACGGCTTGTTGTATCCATAGATCGATCCGCCATCGCTGGAGACACGGTCGAGATAAAGAGTCGAACCCTGAATCACTTTGGGCGGAATCATCAAGTGACCCATGTGCCCGCTCTTGAGCGCCATGACTTGCCAACCGACGACCGACGTGTCTCCGCCGCTTGAGTCGCGTTTGCGATAACGCCATCCGCCATCCTTACATTGCGCGAGGGCAATGAAGTTGAGTGAAGCTTGGGCGGGACCGGCCAGGTCGGGGTCACCCGTCATCGCGTATGCTTCACATAGCGTGATCGCAGCGAGCCCATGGTCGTACATCGAACCGCCGCCGGTGTAGTCGATGTACGGCAGCCCATTCTCCTTCCCTGGCTTACCGTTCTGCATCAAGAATCTCAGGCCAGCCATTACGACATTACGAAATTCACCTTGCAGGTGCGTTTGTCCCGCCCCAAGGAACGGCAAAATCGCGAGTGACGTTGCCGCATTTAGTTGCTTGGCACGATTGGCAGAACGACAGCCGTTGCCGCACGCGCCGCGGCAAACGATCTCGTGTTGAAACGTCCAGGCGCCCATCTGCGGCCCGGCCTTGATCTGGTGACGCGAAAACCACTTGAGTGCCTCCGTCACCGCCGCTTCACTGCTTTCCGTACCACCGTATTCTCGAAGCAACTTGGCCTTCATGTCCGCACTTCGACTGCCCATTGGAGCAGACGTATTCATCGCCGCGAGCGATTTTGCCGCACAGATGGCACCCACATCGTCGGCACTCCAATCGCTCGCGGC
>JBCBLJ010000455.1:0-6761 GCA_038520195.1 Planctomycetota bacterium | reverse complement strand
TTGACTTTAGGGTTGGCTACGGAAACGGTGTCAGGAACCAAAAACCAAATGGCCCGTAGGGTGCTTCGCATTTTTGGTTCCTGACACCCTTTCCGACCAATCGGCTCACCCCAAGTTTTAGGTGTCATAGGCCACTAGCGGGCTTGCTGGTGAATCATCTCCATCAGCTCACTGGTGGGCTGACGCAAAGTCATCATACGGTCGGCGCCGGGACGCCCACGGTCGCGCACGATGACGATCACCTCCTGGTCGGCAGTCGGAAGACTCGGAGCGATCGCGTGACTCGCAGGGGCGGTGAGGGACATTGCACCCACCGAGTTACCTAACCCCGCCGAGTTGACGGGCCCGACCGAGTTGACGGGCCCGACTGAGTTGCTTGGCCCGGCCAAACCCACGCGTGAATCTGCGATCAGATTCGCAGCGGGGCCCGAGGATCGATGATACAAGTGCGAGAGCTGAACTCGATCGAGTTGCCACTGGACGCTTCGCGGACCGGTGTAGATCCCGACGTTTTCTTGATAGTCGGCCGCGTTGCAAACCCCGATCAGCCGTCCTTGCGCGTCAAACAAACCGCCGCCGCTGCGTCCATCCACCGGAGCCCCGTCGATCTCGATGTTCGACGCCTTGGTTTCCTGATTGTATTTGTCGATGCCGGTGATGCGCGTGTCCCGCCGTGAAGGGTTCGCGCCGTGGTCGCAGCCGAAGCTGAACACCGATTGCCCGCTCGCAGGAACCTCGTCCGCCGGCAGTACGTCGACCGTGGCAACCTGAAACCCGGGCCGAATCACAACCAATCCAATGTCTCGATCCTCGGAATCATAGTCGACGACCTTTCCTGGGACGGTTTGAATCTGCCCGGCGACAAACAACTCGACGTCCACGCGACTTTGGTGTTTCGTTTCACGGAACAGGTGACCGCAGGTCAGCACGAGCGCTTCTTCGCCATGAGTGTCGATGATGGTTCCGGTGCCGACGCCATAACCCCGACCGTCGTGAACCTTCAATCGAACCGTCGCAGCTTCGGCCCGTTGAACGGCCTCGGCGAGTGACAGACTGGGCATCGCTTCCACTCTGCTGGATTGCATGTTCGCGAGTCTCGTTTGTGGAGTCTCCAACGACGGCTGTTGTCCGACCCGCGCGCCGGTCGGGACTTGAACGCCGCCAGTGTCGGGCGACAGCGCCGCGTGCAAACGCTCCATCGGTTGCATCCCGACGAGGCGAGTCAGCTCACGTCCCGACGCCCAAACGACGAACGTGGGTGTTTGGCGAATTCCGTGACGACGTGCGAAATCCGGTTCGGCGTGGACATCGACCCGTCGAATCGGGACGCCGCTCCGCTCGAGTTTCTCTAAAGCGGGTCGCATCGCGTCGCAGGCATCACATCGCTCCGAGGAAAACGCGATCAGGACCGATTCGGTTGCCGAGGCGACGGCCCCCTGAAACAAACCGATGAGTAGCGCCGCGGCGGAAAACAGCGTTCGATAGCACCGAGCAAGCTTCGAATGCGTCTCGCCGTGTGCCGAGGGAACTGTCGGAGATTCGCCGTCGTGGCGTCGCGATGGGGCGTCCGCCGGTCCGTCCGTGAACTTTTGAGTGTCCAAAGCATCTTCCTTTTCGTCGAGTCCGCCACGTGATCCTTCGCATGGCAATCGGACTGTCGGAAACCACGCCAATCACGGCAAGCCCAAGACGTGCCTCCCGATCGGGAAACCGCGTGAAACACTCGGGATTACGAGTTTCACGCGGACCGTTACAATCCCGTCGACGGCGGCCTCGGCCGTACACCATCGACTTGAGAAACCCATGACACGCCGAATTCTTGTCACCAGTGCGCTCCCCTACGCCAACGGTCCGATCCACATCGGACACCTTGTCGAGTACATCCAAACGGACATTTGGGTGCGTTTTCAAAGGCTGTTCGGCAACCGGTGTCTTTATGTCTGTGCCGATGATACGCACGGCACCGCGATCATGCTTCGAGCCAAGCGTGAAAACCGGACCGAAGAGGAATTGATCGCGGAGATGAACGCGAATCACCAACGTGACTTCGCTGGGTTTTCGGTCAGCTTTGATCACTACGACAGCACTCACGGCGAAGCGAATCGTAAGCTTTGTCACGAGTTCTGGGCGGCGCTTCGCAAGGCGGACTTGGTCACCGAACGAACGATCGAGCAACTGTTTGATCCGGAGGCGGAGACGTTCTTGGCGGACCGCTTCGTGCGGGGCACCTGTCCGGTTTGCGGCCGCGACAACCAGCCTGGTGACAATTGCGTGTGCGGTGCGACGTATGCACCCATCGACTTGATCAATCCAAAGAGCACGCTCAGCGGCGCGACGCCGGAACTCCGAAAAGCGACCCACTTATTTGTGCAACTCGAGAAGCTGAGAGGCTTTCTCGATGATTGGGTCGAGACCAGCGGTGCATTGCAAAGCGAAACCGCCAACTACCTCAAAGGCTATTTCCTCGCCGAAGGGGAAACGCTGAAGGATTGGGACGTCAGCCGCCCGGCACCTTACTTCGGGTTTGAGATCCCCGACTCGCCGGGCAACTACTGGTACGTCTGGTTCGACGCACCCATCGGGTACATCGCCAGCACGGCCCAGTGGTGCGAAGCCAATGGAGAGACGCTTGATGACTGGTGGCGAAACGAGGAAGTTGAGATTCACCACTTCATCGGCAAGGACATCACTTACTTTCACACACTGTTCTGGCCCGGGATGCTCAAGACCGCCGGCTTCCAACTTCCCACACGAGTTCATATCCATGGCTTCTTGAACGTCAACGGCCAGAAGATGTCCAAGTCATTGGGCACGTTGATCGCTGCGGAGACGTACCTCAAGCACGCCGATGCCGACTTCCTCCGATACTACTACGCGACCAAGCTGACGCCCCGTGTCGAAGACATGGATCTAAAACTCGAGGAGTTCGTCGAGAAGGTGAATAGCGATCTGGTCGGCAAAGTCGTCAACCTCGCCAGTCGCGTCGGTAAGTTCGCCAAAAATACCGGGCTCGCTGAAAGCTATCCTGACGACGGAGGGCTCTTCGAGAAAGGCGCGGCCGCGGGCACACAAATTGCCGCCGCCTATGAGGCCGGCGACAATAGTCGCGCCATGCGGTTGATCATGGAACTGGCCGATGCCGCAAACCCGTACGTCGAACACGCCAAGCCGTGGGAGATGAAGAAAGACCCCCAGCGCGAAGATGAACTCCGCGAGGTGGTGACCGTCGCGCTGAACCTGTTTCGCCAACTCGCGATCTACCTTGCCCCAGTGTTGCCCTCGCTGGCGGAGAAGTGCTCGGCATTGCTAGGTGATCCAATCACCTCCTGGGACCAAAGTCAGTCCCCACTGGTTGGCAAACCGGTGGAGAAATTCAAACGCATGATGGAACGTATTCAACTCGAAGACCTGGAAAGGATGATGGAAGAAAGTAAAGCAGCCGCTGAGGCCGAGGCGGCCATCGAAAATGCTCCGACGTTCAGCGATAGCCCGCAACCGCTTTTGGATGAACCGCTTTCGGAAGAGATCACCATCGATGACTTCGCCAAGGTCGACTTGCGCGTCGCGCGGGTGCTGACGGCCGAACACGTTCCCGAAGCGAACAAATTGCTGAAGCTGACGCTCGGGCTCGGCGGCGATGAACAGCGTCAGGTCTTCGCCGGCATCAAGGCGGCTTACGAGCCCGACGAATTGGTCGGCCGATTGGTTGTCATGGTGGCCAATCTCAAACCGCGCAAGATGCGTTTCGGCCTCAGCGAAGGAATGGTCTGCGCTTCCGGGCCCGGCGGCGAAGATGTGTTCCTGCTGTCGGCCGACGACGGTGCGCTGCCCGGCCAACGCGTTCATTAACGGGTCGTCGCTACCGTCTCGAGTGGCGGCGACTATCCTGATGCGGTTCGTATTGATCACAGGAACCCGCCGATGACCGCGCCTACCGATACCGACCCCGGGTTGTTCGGCCGCGCCGTGCGTTCAGTTCGCTGGCGGTTGCTGGATCGGTTCGTACTTCGTCCGACGCGTGACACCATTCCGTACGCCCCAAAGCGCCGCGAGATCCTTTCTTGCGGCAATTGGGAGATCGAGTCTTTCGTCCAGTCTTTTTGCCCGGAGGGTCGCGATCCCGATCTGCTGGTGCTGAAGTTTCCGGGAACCTCCGGTCGTGGCGAGCGCGCTTCGGAGTATCCCGCGTCCTTCCTGCCGGGCGTCGCCTGCGAACTGAGAACATGGAATCCACCAGGTTACGGCGCAAGTCCCGGCCGCGCGTCGCTGATGTCGATGCCTCAAGCTGCAGACGCATACCTCTCCCATATTCTCCAGCGAATCGACCGATCGATCACCCGGGTGTGGTTGGTCGGTAACTCGCTCGGCTGTGTGACGAGCTTGGCTCTTGCATCACAGGAAGAAACCATCGACGGCGTGATTTTGCGGAACCCGCCCGCACTGGTCGAAGTCGTCAAACGCGTCGCTCGACGCTACCCGTTAGGTTTCCTGGCCGATCCGATCTGCGAGAGCCTCCATCCAAGCATGAATGCTCTGATCACGGCACAGCAAACGACGATGCCAACGTTGATGTTTCAGTCAGAGTTAGATGACCTCGTGCCACCGTCGTCGCAGGCGCGCGTTTACGAGGCGCTGAAAGGGCCTAAACGTAAGGTGATTCTCAAAGGGATCGGGCACAGCGGTATCCCGAGTGAAGACCAATATCCGGTGATCGCCGAAAGCGTCCGTTGGCTGTGGGAACACTCTCGCGGGCCACAACTGTGCGTGAACTGAATCTACGAAGGGGAGTACAGCAGATCGATGTCGCGGACTTCGCCCCCAGCGCGTTTCACCATGTTGATGATCTGCGAGCGATGATGAGTTGCATGAAGCGGAACTTGCAGAGCCGTTTCGGCTGCGTGATAGTTCGTCAGTGCCCCGACGGGACGAATCGGAACGACACTCTGTGCGGTTTCTTCATCGAGCGTCGCGAGGTACGCGTCGCGTTTCGCCCGTAGTTCTGCCCATTTTGCTTTGATTGCCTTAATCGGTGAGTCCGGCGGCGATTCCGGAAACGGCCCTGGGCCATCGGTCCAGTTGTTGACCCACCACTGGTCCGCGTTCAACAAATGCAGCAGCGTCTTGCGGATGGTCCCGGGCCCCATTTCGAAGTCGCGATCGAGGGACGTTTCCTCCACCGAACCGCACATCTCCAGCACCTCGCTGTTCGCCCAATCGCCGTAGCTGAAGAATTTCTTGATGACGGCGCGATCGTACGACGGGTCCGGCGACTGCGCGGTCGCGACGTCCATCCCAAACGCGCGAAACTTCTCGACGGTCTCCGCGGGCTGCTCGAGCGTCGAAACGGCGAGCCGGTAGAACAGATAGTCGATTCCACCCGGCACCACGCGACCACATCGTTTCAGGTAGTGCAACGCCTGAGCTCGGTGATGGACGCCGTGATTCGCGACGTGCAACAACAGCGGGAAGAGCTCGTGCGTGAACTCGATTTGTTTGATGTTCTGGTACGTGACCGGTTCCCGCCATCGATCGGCCCGATGCAGTTCGATCAATGAACGACGCTGGGCCGCGACGGCTTCGAGACCCTCGCGGATTTCATCCAGCGTCACGCCGTTGGGTTCGAAAGGAAAAGGACGCCATGGCACTCCCGTCCAACGGTCCATCCAGACCCGTTCGGCCGTCAGCACATGAAACAAGACCGCTCGCAAAGACCCCAATCCGATGTCGCGTCCCTGATCCAATTCGGCGTCCGTGAGGCCATCGCACAACGCAAGCACCTTTTGGTTCGCCCAGTCGTTGTAGGAATACAGGTCGTCGAGGAGTTCGTAGTTCGACATGCGAAAGCACTGAAGGTGATAAAAGAAGGCGCGGTTTTACTTTGTCGCACGCGTTGGACAACGAAAGCCTATCAGCCGGCGAAGTCGGCCAATACGGGACAAACGAAACCGATGGTGCCCCGTACGACCGAATTCCCTCGGATTTACCGCGGGGTCGGCGAAAGTATGGGAAATTGAAGTATCGTTTCAGAGCCTCAAGATGGCTCTCGTCTCTTCTCATCGTGATGAAACTCCTTTTTCGCCCCCTTCGATGGGCCTACGCACTGGTTCGGCACTTCGGTGTGGTCGATGTGCGTTGGCTTCTGCACGCACCCTCACAGCACATCGCACCCGCGCAGCAACCTGCGGGGTACGAAATCCGATGCGTCCCGATGGGCGAATTGGCGGAGTTGATTCGTGCGGGCCGGGTGGATCGGCGGGTGGGCGACTACCGAACGTTGGAGCACGCCGATCGACGCTTGATCGCGGCCTACAAAGGGTCGCGGATCGTTTCCTTCGCGTGGCTGGCCAATCAAACACTGGCTGGTCGCGATAACGCGAGTCGTTGGCGTCATCTCGGCACTTCGGTTGAAGTGCCCGATGGGTCTTCCTTTGTCTACAACGCGTGGACCGATCCGGACCATCGGGGCAACCGGCTCGTCGCCGCGCTGCTGCGTTGGGCACTTCGTAACGGTGTGGGTGGAGCTTGGTCGGTCGCGACCATGATCGACTGGACCAATGATGAATCCAAGCGAGCCTTCCAACAGTTGGGCATGCGACGGTTAGGATTGGTCATTCGCATCGGACGAGGCCCGCTGCAATTCAGTCTTCTTCCGGCCGCGGCGACATCGGTCGGCATGCGTGTCGGACGCGACGCGCCGGGTGTGAAGCTGGCGAGCTGAGTTGCCACGGCCGATCGATCGCGCGAAGCGCCCCTTCCGAGCC
>JBCBLJ010001050.1:0-2321 GCA_038520195.1 Planctomycetota bacterium | reverse complement strand
TGCACGATTGGCATCGCGCGGTCGAGTCAGCCCAATATCGTGTTGATGCTTTCGGATGACATGGGGTGGGCGGATCCCGGCTTTCATGGCGGTGACGGCGCGCTCACGCCGAACCTGGATCGGCTGGCGGGCGAAGGTACTCGGTTGACACAATTCTATGCCCACTCCGTTTGCGCTCCGACACGCAGCGCCTTAATGACGGGACGATATGCGTTTCGTAATTGGATGGATTGGCGTTCGGAAGACTTTGGTAAACCGAGTTACCTCGCGAAGCTGGGTTTAAAGCTCGCCCGCAATGAGCGAGGTGAGCCGACTCGGATGATTCATGCTCTGGATTCGTCCGAGCACACGATCGCCGAAGTGCTAAGCGACGCGGGTTACTTCACGGCCTTGATCGGAAAGTGGCACCTTGGCGAGTGGCTACCGCAGCACTTACCGATGGGCCAAGGATTCGCCCATCAATACGGGCACTATGGCTGGGGCATCGATTACAACAACTACACGATTCCGCACAATTCGCCCGCGCGATTCGCGGTCTACGATTGGCATCGCAACCAAAAACCGCTGGACGAGCAGGGCTATTCGACGGATCTATTCGCCAACGAGGCGGTCCGACTGATCGGCCAACAGACCAAGGATCAGCCCTTCTTTGTCTACGTACCCTTCAATGCGATCCATGGCCCGCTGGAAGAAATCCCACGCTATACGGACACGCTCGACAAGCGGTCAGCTGCGCTCAAGTGCTTGGACGACGCGGTGGGCCGGATCGTCGGCGCCATTGACCAGTACGGATTTTTAGAGAACACACTCGTGATCTTCGCGAACGACAACGGTGGCCTTACCGAAGAGGTGAACCGTCCTTATCGAGGTACCAAAAACACGACCTTCGAGGGCGGTGTACGTGTCGCTTGCGTGATGCGATGGCCAGGAAAAATCCAAGCCGGGGCTTCCAACGCTTCGATGATGCATGTCGTCGACCTGCTGCCCACATTAGCGGCGGTCGCAGGCGGATCGACCGCGAAGTGCCGTGCGTTGGATGGAATGGACCTCTCCGAGAGTCTCCTTCGCGGCGACAACGGTCCGCGAACGGAAATTGTTTTCGAAGTGGATGGCAGCGTTCGATTGCCGACCATCCGATCGGGCGATCATAAGTTAATGGGTGACATGCTTTTCAATGTTGTCGAAGACCCCGGTGAAACGACCGATATTGCGAAGAGCCATCCGAAAGTTGTCGCCAAACTCAAGCAGCGATTGGCCGAGTACTCCGCCCAGCGTCCGCCACTGACGGAAGTCCTCGGCGCGAAACCACTCTTGATGGATCCGCCGCAGCCTTACGTTTACGGCCGCGACGAGAACGCCTCCGCGCCGAAGTGGCTGATCGAAAGGGTCATCGCCATTCGTAAAACCCAGCCACAAAAGTGGGCCCCCGGTGAGACGCCGTGGCCTCAAGCGCCAACCGGCGCGACCATCAAGTACACCGGTGATGGACGTTGAAGCCGTCGCTCGGTTTTTCGGCGAGAAGTTCCTGCGGTCGCGAGTGTTGACTGGTCATTGAAGATTTGAAGTGTCGCTTCCGGCGCTTCCTTGTTTGAACTTCAATCAACACTCAGGTGGAAAGCATGGCACAGTCCCTCAACGACCTCAAGAAACTCGACAAGCTCAACCTTGCGGCGAACGATGCGTGGAGCAAGTTTCAAGAATTCAACAAGGCAGCGTTGGCTGACGGCGCGATCCCGGCCAAGTACAAGGAGTTGATTTCACTGGGCGTCGCGCTGACGACACAGTGTTGGTACTGCCTGGAAGTGCACCGTGAAAACGCGAAGAAGGCGGGTGCGACGCAAGAAGAGTTGGCGGAAGTCGCGTTGATCGCTGCGGCGATCCGTGCCGGAGGCGCCTACGCTCATGGGACACAGATTCTGGACGACTGATTCGATATCGATGGTGAGCGCGAGTCGCCGTTTTAAATTGCGAAGACAATTGCAAAACCCACGGCGACTCGTCTCAACGCGATCCGTGTTGGCAAAAAAACGCCCCGACGGCTCGGCGGACGAACCGCCGAACCGCCGGGGGCCTCGCTCAGATTTGGTAAGCCCAACTCGGCTCGGCCGAGTTGGATTTGGTCGAGCCTGATGCAACCTCTTCGCGCGGGG
This sequence comes from Planctomycetota bacterium, assembly GCA_038520195.1. Classification (GTDB taxonomy): domain Bacteria; phylum Planctomycetota; class Planctomycetia; order Pirellulales; family Pirellulaceae; genus Stieleria. Next base: position 171 of record JBCBLJ010001050.1, on the reverse strand, counting down.
CCTGCTTCGGCGTGTCGAAGAGGCTCGTGCTGAGGTATTTCTCGCCACGGTCGGGAAACAAGACGACGATGACACCTTCATCAAGCGTCTTGGCTAGTTCGAGTGCCCCGTGCATCGCGGCACCGCTGCTCATACCGACCAGTAGCCCTTCGTTCGCGGCCAACAATCGAG
>JBCBLJ010000829.1:0-3695 GCA_038520195.1 Planctomycetota bacterium | reverse complement strand
CCGAGATGCCACTTGCCAAACATTCCCGTGGCGTAGCCGGCTTCCGAGAAGACGTCGCCCATCGTGATCTCGTTTTCACGCAACATCGAACGCCCCATGATCGTGTGCCACACGCCCGTGCGATTGGTCCAATGGCCGGTCAAAAAGGCACAGCGTGTTGGCGAGCAAGTCGGAGCGACGTGGTAGTCGGTCAGCCGCACCGACTCGGCGTGCAACGCGTCAAGATTCGGTGTCTTGAGCGTTGGGTTTCCATGGCAAGAGAGGTCGCCATATCCCTGGTCATCCGTGATGACGATGACAACGTTGGGCTTGGAATCACAAAAGGCGTCGTGGGCCCAAGTGCAAAACAGAATCAGGGCAAAACACGCAGATGCACGAGAGGAAAGCAGCAGGGATTTCATTGCGAGTTCCATCGGGGGTGGCTCAGGGAGGAACCACAGTTTAGCAACTCGCCTTTCACCCGGTGCGATCGCGCGACTTTGACGCGTCTTGGAGCGAGGAACCGAGTCGCCGCTACACTTGCTGGCTGTATGCCAACAATCCGCCGGCGGCCCCAGCAAAGACCAACAAGACGAGGAACGGACCGATCCTCTCTTTGGGCTTCTGAAAGACAAGCACAAAGAGATAGAGGATCGTGAAACTCAACAGGCCCGTGTTTCGACTCACCTGGAAGGCGGACGCCACCAACTTGAGGAAAGCTCCGATCGCGATGAGCGCACAGGCAGCCCCGGCGAGTTGCAAGAACGTTTGCATCCCATTGAAGTTGCTTTCACCAGTCACCTGGTTGGCGGACATCATCGCCATCACGCCGATGGACGTTGCGCTTCCAAGTACGAATAGAATCAGGCCAAGCATCCACCACGGCATCCCGGCCTTCTCAGTCATCTTCTTTTGCATGTGGTCGGCAGCCTTCATGTCCGCCGCCGCCTTTTGCAGCGCGAGCGTTCCCGAACTGATGTCCAGCCCGGGGGTCAGATGACCTTCGATCATCTCGCCAGTCGCCTTATTGAAGCCACATTTCGTACACAGCACGGCATCCGCCGCCATCGGCGCCCCACACTGGCTACAGACGGCCGCGATCCCGCTTCCAAAGCCTTCCTCGTCGAAGAGATCGTTCAGCGGGTTTCCCGCAGCGACTGTTCCCACTGCCTGCGCCGCTGGGGCGGCGGCCGGAGCGGTCGGCTGTCCGCCAGCCTGTCCGCCAGCCTGTCCGCCTGGGACGCGAATCGCCTGGCCGCAACTGGGACATTTGACGGCCTTTCCCGCGAAATGATCCTTCACGGTGAGTGCTTTGCCGCACTGGCAAGAGATTTTGATCGGCATCGAAATGGTGCACCTAGGAGAGAAGACGACCCTTCTATTTTCCACTGCAATCGCCCGTTGTCCACTCGCGAAACAGAATTCGTACGAGACAAGAGAAGTCGACTGGCAGAGTGGCAAAGCTTAGATTCGATAAGAAACCTGCGTCTCGCGAGGTTGCTCCCCCCAATTCGCGGTCGTTTTCTCTGGTGAGGGCACTCACCATGAAGGCACGGAATTAGTTTTCTCGTCTCTAAGCTCGTGCATTTCAATGTGGTCGATTAGATCCCGAGACGATCGGGGAGGCGGAACGCTACAATCCGGCAGAGAACCTATCCAAGAGCGTTTTCGATTTATTTCTCTGATGACATCACCTCCGCCGCAATGCTCACGGGGACTAACGAATCATTTGGCTTTTGTGGTCACAAAGATCGACCAGGCTTTCCATCAGATGAGAGTGGAACTTCAAAGTAACCGGATCGATTTGAGGCCCAACGTCGAAATCATGTCTTCGCGGGGTGAAGCAGACGACTTCATGATTCGTGGTACGAGCGCCGAATAGTGTTTGATTCACATCGTCAATTGGCAAACGCTTGGCTGGGCTTGCTGTTGTTTCTGTCACCTCTCGTGTTTGGTCTGGTCGCTTGCGGGCCAGCCCGCGTGATAACGCAACAGCCCGCCAAGACGATTGAGAAACCCGAGATTGCGGACTCGACCGACGCTTTTTTCCCAATTAAAACCAACGATCACTTCTACTCGCTGATCGATGCCGCGGGGACGGAGTTGGTTGAAAAGAGTCGCTACTCGAAATGCTCGCAAGGTTCGATCCATTTAACGGAAGTCTTTGGTCAATTCATCGGACAGAATTCTGTTTTGATGCTTTCCGATGAAAAGTGGCTCTTTGTCACCAAGGGTCGAGCCGAACTGCTTGACCCGGTCTGTGCTACCTCGGAAGTGCGAGAAGTGCTTCATCTCGGCGATTCAGTCTTCCGAGTCGACTGCCGCAAATCGGTAAACAAACTCGGTTCATTTGTCTTCGATCCATTAGGCAAATGGAACGCAACTGACATCGTCCCGTTACTTCCGTTTCACGAAGGTTATTGTGTCGTCGAATCGAAGGGCAAACAGGGGATCGTCGATCGACAAGGCCAGTTTGTGGTATCGCCGACGTACGACGCGGCCAGAAGTTTCTCCGACGGACGAGCCGCGGTAAAGACAGGCGGGCTTTGGGGATTTGTGGACGAGACTGGCGAGGAGGTGATTGCACCGCAGTTTGCAGGCGTGTCTCCCTTTGAAAATTCGATCGCCCTCGCGAAGCGGTCCGGAGTAAAGAACCTGGAACTGATCGATGCGTCGGGGCAGACCATCCGCCACTTCGAGATTGATCCTGACTTCAATTTCGAAGTTCTTCGCGGGTTTCAGAGCGGAACGCGTTTCTTTCGGGGAGGACAATCGAAGAACGGCGATGCACTCTTTGGGATCGTGAATTCAAACGGCGAAGTTGTTCTGGAGCCGAGCCTGCTCTACCCGGGACCGGCCGCGTGCTTTGTGGACGATCACTTGATCGTGCAAATGATTCAGCCCTCCAAAGGTGGAGGTGTCGATATCGTGCAATCCCGCATCCTCGACCGAAGTGGTAGCCTTGGGCCTTTGGTGAAGCGCGCGGCCTGGAATCCATTCTCGCTCGGTCTTGCCTGTGACCGAGAGTGCAAGTTGGGCTACGTTAATCTCGCCGGCGAGTCCGTCTGGACACCCTAATTGGCGTCGATTTTTCCGAGGGAACGCGTTCCGCGCATAAGTGGAAAGACGAAAACCGGCGGTGAACTATGACACTGATCGCAGCCGGTCGGCAAAATCCGGAAACGCCGCCCGGACGCGGGTCCAATTGGGAATCGCCTCCGCACCATTGGGATCCGATTGGAATGCTTCCGCGGAAGTCGTCACGCAACTGGCAAAAGCGTCGATCATCGTTTCCTCTCGGTGCCGATCATATTCGACCCCGTTGACGAGCGCGTCGGCAGCGTATTGACGGATGCAGTCTTGAGCCGTGCGAAGATACAGACTTCGCAGGGTCGTGAACGTGTCGACACTCAAGACCACGCCCTGGCTGGCGAGGGTTCGGTAGATGGTGGTCAAGATGTCGATCGCCATCTTCATCAAGCCACCCTGTTTGTTGTCGAGCGACGCCGATTGATGCTTGTGCTCATAAAGCCGACATAGGTCTGTTTGACAAACACGCTTCAGCGACGTGTTGCGGAACACCTCGGCGAGCGTGCCTACCTCCAGCCCCCAATCGCTCGGAATTCGATTCGTTCGGGCGAGGTTGCGCGTCAACGAGAATTCGCCGGCGAGCGGATAGCGGAAATTCGCCAGGTAACGCAAGAATCGACTGTCGG
>JBCBLJ010001191.1:0-1657 GCA_038520195.1 Planctomycetota bacterium | reverse complement strand
CGACGGTGCAGTTTGAATTCGCCGCCTACAACGACGAGTCGACGGCATTGATCCCGCTCGTGGTGCTTCACAACGATGGAACCATCGAACGGCCCGAATTGGGCGACGGCGACCCGGTGACGAGTTTCGTGAACGAAATTGACGCCGCCGCCGACTCGATCGCTTCGGGGGAGATCGCGCCAACGCTCAGTGCTCGGCTAGCCGCCGACGCGATCAAGATTTGCGAGTGGCAAAAGAACTGAGCGTGCAACCCGGCCGTGATCAGCAAGGGCAATTTGCCACGTTGAATCCATGGAATTGGCTCAGCGTCACGCAAAAGTTCAGTGACAGGCGAATTGAGTTATCGCTAAGCCAACACGCCGTGGATGACTTCACCGTGGACGTTGGTCAATCGACGCTCGAGCCCGTTGTGATAGAACGTCAGACGCTCGTGATCCAATCCCATCAGATGAAGCAACGTCGCGTTGAAGTCGTAGACGGTGGCCTTGTTGACGGCCGCCTTGAATCCAAATTCGTCGCTCTCGCCGTAACTCGTCGCCCGCTTCACCCCGGCACCGGTCAAGAAACAAGTAAAGGCGCTTGGGTTGTGGTCGCGTCCCGTGCCGTTGGATTGCAAAAACGGCATACGCCCGAATTCTGTTGCCCAGACAACGAGCGTGTGTTCCAACATGCCCCGTTGCCGCAGGTCCGCGAGCAATGCCGCGGTGGGCTTGTCCATGATTTCGGCCTGCATCGCATGAGTCTTCAAGATGTTTGAATGCGAATCCCAATTGGTGATGCCGTTGCCTCCCGATGGATCGCTGCCGTTGAAGAGCTGGACCACGCGCACGCCCTTCTCGAGCAACCGCCGCGCGAGGATGCAATTCCGCGCATACTGGCCACGTAGTTCCGTGCCGCCTTCGACACCGTACGAGTCAAGTGTCGCAGCGGTCTCGCCCGACAAATCCATGACGTCCGGCACCGATGTCTGCATCCGTCCGGCCAGTTCGTAACTCGCGATCCGTCCGGCAAGGTTTGCGTCACCGGGAAACTGTTCGAGATGCCGAGCATTCAGCCGCTTCAATAACTCGACCGTGCGTCGATCGGCATTTCGCGACAGAGACTCGGGGCGATGAAGATTGTTCGGCGGGTTTTTGGCGTTGAAGTCGGTTCCTTGAAAAGCGGCGGGCAAGAAACCGTTGCCGAAGTTGTTTTTTCCACTCCGCGCCAAACCTCGCGGGTCGTTGATCGCAACGAACGCCGGCAACTCCTGGTTTTCTGTCCCGAGCGCATAGGTCAACCAAGAACCGAACGACGGAAACCCTTCCATCGTGAACCCCGTGTTCATGAAATTCTCACCCTGCGGGTGAGCGCTGGTTTCGGTCGTCAACGAGTGGAGAAAACAGAACTCATCGACTTGCTCGGCGAGATTGGGCAACAAGTCGGAGACCATCTTTCCGGATTCGCCACGCGGTCTGAATTTCCAAAACGGCTTGGCGATGTTCCCCGAGGGGCCTTCAAAGGTGACAGCGGGAAGCCCCGGCGGTTTTTGCCCATCGAGCTTTGTGAGAGCCGGTTTATAGTCGAAGGTGTCAACGTGACTCACCGCGCCGGGAAGGTAGATCACCAAAACCTGTTTCGCGGGGACTTCAAAGTGCGGCTCGCGAGCTTGGTAGGG
>JBCBLJ010000640.1:0-4995 GCA_038520195.1 Planctomycetota bacterium | reverse complement strand
GGGTTGCCTTTTGAACGTTGTGGGTTCGGTTGGTTCGCGACTCGAACCTTGTGCCGCTCGAGCCCTGAGCGAAACGGTGTCAGGAGCCAATCGTGCAAAGCACCCGCAGGGCCCTTTCGGCGATTGATTCCTGGCAACTTTGCGCGGCAATCGCCAGCAAAGCTACAGTTTCAAACAGCGCCTTGTAGGTTAGTCCATCGGCAGAATCAAACGAGGCCAAGAGTGGAAACACACGATGCCGAGTTGGTCTCAGATGGATGGCGCAGCGGCCACTGCCCGGTTTTCGCTGGTTTTACATTTATTTTTCCCTGAATAGACTAAGCGGCTCGCCCCGAATTTGACCGACGGGTTGCTGCGGCATTTCTCGTTGTTTGTGTCTGCCGATGAAGCCCCGTTCTCCAAATCTGATGATCACCGGTGCCACCGGAATGGTCGGCGCTTGCGTTTTGGCGAGACTGCTCCGTGATGCCGCCGAGGCTGGCGACAACACCTGTCATGGAGTGATCGCACGTGGCAAAGGAGCCAAGAGCGCCGAACGGCGGATTGATTCGGTGCTTGCGCCCTTTGAACGGGCGTGGGGCATGGCGTTGCCGCGGCCTGTCGTGTTCGACGGCGATATCAACCAACCCGGCGCGGGACTGACACCGAAATCGATTCAGTGGATTCGAGAGAACTGTCAGGCGGTGTTGCACAGTGCGGCAAGCCTTAGTTTTGCGCCCGCAAGTGAGAGTGAAACGAACGAGCCTTTCCGGACGAACGTCGGTGGGACCGAAAACGTCTTGAAGCTCGCAAACGAATGCGAGTTCAAGGATTTCCATTACGTTTCGACGGCCTACGTGTGTGGCAAGCAACAGGGCCGGGTGTTGGAGTCATGGGTCGATGCCGGTCAAGAGTTCTCCAACGACTACGAGTCCAGCAAAGTGGACGCGGAGTTGCTCGCGGGTCGATCTTGGTTGGCCGAGCAGGACGACCGAACGCTGACGGTCTATCGGCCCTCGATCATCGTCGACACGCTCGGACTGACACCCGTCTCAGGTGACCGAACCGTCTATGGCGCGTACTCGATGTTCCAGATGCTAGCGGGCCGTTTCGGGATGCCGGAAGAGGGCGAGTGGTTTCGCAATCTCGGGTTCGGCGGCAGCGAACGAAAGAACCTCGTCGATGTGCATTGGGTCGCCGAAGCGATCCAAACCGTTCTCGAGAATCGCCCTCTGTATGGTCGGACGTATCACCTGACGGCTCGCCGCGGGACGTCGATCTCGGAACTCGAAGACGCATTTCGTCTGGCCACGCAGGAGAGTTTGCGCAAACGCAAGTTCGCGCCCGCGCCTCAGGACGAAGCGACCCGTCGATCCGAAATCGATCAGCTGGCGGCGCCGTTCGTCAAAACCTTCCTGCCCTACTTTGATGATGATCCGGAGTTCGATCGCTGCAATATCGACGACGTCGTCGCGACGACGGGACTGACGGAGCCACCGCACATCGGCACGGAAGCGATCTTGAGGATGACCGCGAATTGGAGTTCACCGGCAAGCCTGAAAACGCTCGCTCGAACTCATGTGCCCGAAGGACGGGAAGACGAAGTTGTCGTTTGTGGCTTTGAAGTCCGTCTGCCCGGCGGCGTGGACGACGCCCGCGGCTTCGAGCGTTTGTTGTATCGCGGCCAGTCAGCGGTCGAGCCTCTGCCGCCAGAGCGACTGGACCGCAGTCTTTACTTTGATGAGCGTCCGGGCACGCCAGGGAAAACGTATACCGAAATCGGAGGCTGCGTCGATCGCGAACCACGTTGTCTTGAGTTGGAACGCGAGATCGAGCAGCTCGGAACGTTTGATTTGACGCATCGCCATTTCGCACAGGTCGCCGTCGCGGCGCTCGAATCCGCGATCAATCGATCGCGCTTGGTCGCGGAAATGGATCTTTCCCGCGCCGGCGTCTTCGTCGGCCACAGCGGTGGTACCGAGTCCGGCGGCGCGCTCGCGCTGGCGACGATGGCCCGTTCGGCAACGAGGTTCGTCGAGACGACGGCGGGCGAACTCTCCAGGCCGCTCGCGGCGGAAGTTCGAGCCGACGTGACCGAGGCGATCCGAAGCACACGACCGCGTCGCGGTGACGATGGATCACCCGAGCTAAATGCCTACGCCGCTGCCTCCTTGGCCGCGCGTTTATTGGGTTTTCGCGGGCGACGTGAAGTGATCGATGCGGCTTGTTCGTCGTCGTTGGTGGCGCTTCAGCACGCGGTCGCGGCGATCGAATCGGATCGCTTGGATCTGGCAATCGTGGGCGGCGCGACTTTCAACAACGTCGACAATTTGGCGCTCTTTTCGCAAACGGGCGCGTGTAGCGCGGCGGGGTCTTATCCGTTCGATGCCCGTGCCAGTGGGCTCGTCAGTAGCGAAGGCTACGTGGCAACGGTCGTGGTTCGGCGCGGGGTCGCGGAAGCTCTTGGGATGCCCGTGCTGTGCGCGATTCGAGGGATCGGCGTTTCGTCGGATGGCAAAGGAAAGGGTTTGTGGGCTCCCCGCAGCGAAGGGCAACAACTCGCAATCGAGCGGGGCAGCGACAAGCCGCTGGAGATCGATTACTTGGAGTGTCACGCGACCAGCACGCAAATCGGCGATGCGACGGAGTTGGAAAGCTTGCGAGCGCTGCTCTCGGCCGACCGACCCGTGAGCCTGCCGATCGGGAGTGCGAAAAGTAACCTCGGTCACCTGCTCGAAGCGGCGGGTTTGGTAGGTCTGGTGAAGTGTTTGATCGCGATGCGACGCGGTCAATTGCCGCCATCAATCCACTTTCAGGAGCCGACGGATTCCTTCGATTGGCAGTCGGCGCCGATTCGGGTCGTGGACCATGTTGAATCTTGGCCGGAACGCTCCGATGCGGCGCCCATGAAACCCCGAGCAGCGGCCGTCAATGCGTTTGGCATCGGCGGTTTGAATGCGCACGCGGTATTCGAACAAGCGAGCAACGCCCGTTGCGATGCTCCGCCAAAACACGACATGCGAGCACCACTCGCCATCGTGGGTCGTGGACTCGTCCTGCCCGGAGCGGATTCGGTCGACGCGTTCGGCGAATTGCTTCGCAGCGGCGAAAGCGTCCTTTCGATGCCGCCTTCGGATCGATGGCCACGAGAGCGCGACTCGGGGAATCCGATTGGCGTCAATGGTGAGGCCGCTCCGTACTGTGTCCCGCATGCGATGGCCGGGTACGTGAGGGGCTTCCGTTTTGACTCTCAGGCGTATCGGATTCCGCCGAAGATGGTCGCCAACGCCAACCCGGCTCAGCTGATGCTGATCGAATCGGTACGTCAAGCGATCGAAGAATTCGATGGTGGCCGATGGGCGATCGATCGTCGTCGCGTCGCCGTCGTCATCGGGACAATGTTCGGCGGGCAATTCAGCAACGAGCTTCAAATCGGATTGCGGTTGCCGGAAATCTGTCGGGAACTTCGACGTGCGGCTCAAGAGCGGGGCGTCGCCGAGGAGATCGCGCATCGGTGGGCGGATGCCTATCGCGATGCCGCGTTGCAAGCTTACCCGGCGCTGCTCGATGAGACCGGCGGCTTCACGGCCAGCACGCTCGCTTCCCGAATCGCACGCACGTTTGATCTGATGGGTGGCGCCTACGCCGTCGATGCGGATGAGGCTTCCGGTGGCTTGGCGATCGTGACCGCGGCGGAACAACTCGCTCGCGGCGAAGTCGATGCGGTGCTTTGCGGGACGGCGTCGAGGGCCATCGACCTGGTCGCATTCGAACAGCTCGATCGCAACGGCCGACTCGCCGAATCGGGGCGGATCGAAAGCCTCGTTCAAGATCCATCGCGGATCTTTCCCGCCGAGGGTGCAGCGATGGTGATGCTCATGCGGCTGGAGGAAGCGGAGCGATCAGGGCATCGGATTCTTGGAACCATTGAGCGCGTTGGCGAAACGTTCATCGACGACGTGCGCGATGCACGATACGTCTCACGTGAGAGTACGTCGGCTCGAATCCTCGAGTCGATGGGTCACCTTGGTGGCGGGCATGGGATGGTGCAGGCCATCGCTGCGACGATCGGCGAGAGTGAAATATCGGCACCAGAGGACTCATCGATCATCGAAACTGCTTCAGACGGCTATCAAGTCATTTACAGCGTTTCGCGACCTGACTTCAATGTGGCGATTCCCGATTCCTTGTCCCCATCCTCGTCCGTGAAATTGAATTCAAGTCCCGATTGCCTCACCGCCATCATTGATGCGGCGGACCCCGAAACACTCAAGCGACGCTTGAGCGAGATCAGCCGCGACGATGTTGCGACGCAGATGGACTCATTTGGGAATTCCTGCACGGCGGTCGTCGTTGGGCGCGACGAGCAGGAATTGAAAGCGGCAGCTCGAGGCCTCCTTGAAGGCCCACTCGCGCGGCTGCAGAGCGGCGCCTTGGAACGTCACGCGGCCTGGGTTCGGTTACCGGATGTTGTCGGTGATCGAATTGCTTGGACGTTTCCGGGCCAAGGTTCGCAGTACCCCGGAATGCCGGGCTTGTTTGACGTGGCCGGCACCAACTGCCGAGACTCCGTTGAGACGTTCGACGGGCATCTGCGGTCTCTGGGGCTCGATCCCGTCTTGGACCGCCTCGAAGATCCCGATGGACGACTCGGGCGCGACGTATGGTGGACCCAAGCCTGGGTTTTGGCGGTCGGCACGGCTTTGACGAAACAGCTCTTTGAGGAGGGACTGCGACCCGATGTCGTCCTCGGTCACAGTTTCGGCGAGTGCACGGCCGCATGGGCGGCGGGCGCGATGAGCCTCGGTCAAGCGATTGACTTTGCTCGATGGCGTAGCGATGCGGTGACGCTTCACGGCGGCCCTCGAGGTGAGTTGCTTTCGGTGCGAGGCGAGCCCGCCGCCCATGCGGCCGTGCACTCGCCGAAACTGTGACCGAGGACGACATCGGGTCGCAGTCCCTCCTCAAAGAGCTGTTTCGTCAAAGCCGTGCCGACCGCCAAAACCCAGGCTTGGG
>JBCBLJ010001194.1:0-1626 GCA_038520195.1 Planctomycetota bacterium | reverse complement strand
TCGGGTTACCAAGCAAGATCAATTCGTTCCCGCAGCACCAGGTTTTCGCCCTCAGGACGTGGCGGACGCGGCCATGTCTTGAACATTTTTGATGGCGAACCGACTCGAACCTCTCGGAGTGGTGAAATGAATGACGACAACCTCCTGACCCATTTGCTCACCGAGGAAGGCTGTAGCCTCGAAGAGATCGATCATATCCTGCGAAAACTGCGTGAACACGACAAACGGACCGTCCGCGAATCGGTGTTCGACTCTATCGAAGCAGGGCGATTCGATCTCAAAGCGTTGATCGAAGAGTCGCGCGATGAAATGAGTGCGTGAGAAGAACGACGCTTCGGTGCTGTTCTTCAATGCAGCGCTATTCAGACTGTGAAAGCTGAGTCGCCGAGAACACCTGAGCTTTCGGAAACCCAACTTTCCACTGGGCTTGCAGGACCACTTCGCCGACGGCGTTTTCTTCCTCGAGCATGGCCGCAGGTGATCGAGAAACGAGGTCGCTCCTGTCGACGTAGACTCGGATGAGGTACTCGCCCGGAGTCAGTGTTTGCGGGGTCGACTGAGGTTCCGTTGGAAACAGCAACAACGCTCCGTTGACGAAACCCCTCGGTGTGATCGTGCCTTGGGTAAAGGCGAGTGGCTCATCGGCCCAACCGTCTTGCATGCGGTTGTAAACAAAGAGTTGCACTACCGATCCGACCTTCCAGTCCTTCGGGACGTCCTTCATTCGTAGGATCCGCTGAGTCGGTTGCCATTCCGTTTCCGGTAGATCTTCGATGCTCCGGTAGGCTCCGTCCGCGGCCGCCGCGTAGTCTTCTAGCCAAGCAAGGAACAACTTGTAGGAGTGGTCGTGCAGATGCATTTTCAACCCTCCCATATGCGTGACCGGGTCCGTTGAAGAGGGCTTGGCAAAGGTCCCGTCGTCTTTCTTTGGCGGCACTTTCGCGGTCGGCTTGAGCACAAGCAAGCTGTTGGCGGGCTCTTCAAGATTGATCAATGGAAATCGATCAGCACGCTTTTTCCGGCTACTGGTGCTCAGATGCGAGAGTGTCGCCTCGGGGCTCTCGCGAAACAGGTTCATCTTTTGACCGTACTGCTTGACGAACTCGCGATGCCGTTTCGTCGCCATCTTGTGCTTTGGATTCTTTGGATCGATGTCTCCAGGTGTGTGACATGGAAAGCAGCGCATTCTTTGGGACCAGATCTTCTCTTCAAAGGATTCCAGGAGCCGACTCTTTCGAGTGTGACGGATCACTTCCACCGGTCGGCCAGGGCCAACCGGTTTGATCGCGTCCGTCGATGATTCGACCAGCTTCTTGTCCTTGCAACATGCCTTGATCCATGCCGAGAACGCCTCAAATTCGGCGCGACGTGTTTTCTCGTGAATCCGTCGAGCCATGGCGTCTGAGTCCTCCTCACCACGCTGAATCAATCGCAAGATCTTGGAGTCTTCGGGATGCTCGACATCGATCAGCCCTTCTTCGCGCAGCGCGTGAAAGGTCTCCGTGTGCGACGGAAGTATGTAGTCCCTGATATCCACCGATGAGAGATGGCACTGAACGCAACTGCTTGGCTTGGGAGAACGGAAAATCGGCATGATCCGCTTGCCGTTTTTGAGCAGCGGATCAT
>JBCBLJ010000016.1:0-27665 GCA_038520195.1 Planctomycetota bacterium | reverse complement strand
GTTTGCCAGTCGGCGCCGGTGAAGAAATTGATGGCACCGCTCAAAAAGCCGAAGTAGCGTTCGAAACCGCGTTGCGGCGGGGTATCGGCGACGTGCCATTTCCCGCTCATCATCGTCGCGTAGCCGGCATCACGAAGAACTTCCGCGAGCGTCACATGACCGGGGACTTTCAGGTTCTTGGATTGATGATGCCACAACCCCGTTAACAGGGAGGCACGGGTTTCACTGCACTTGGAGTTGTTGTGGAAATCCGTCAGCCGAAGGCCGTTTGCCGCGAGCTGATCGAGATGTGGAGTGTCGATTTCGCCGCCGAAACAGCCGAGATCGGAAAACCCCATGTCGTCACAGAGGATGACGACGATGTTCGGACGCTCGTCGGCAACGGCCGAACCGGCTGAGAGGGAAATGCCAAACAAGATCACTCCAACCACGAACCGGTGGATGGACGCTCGGGGGGAACCACCGTTCCGTTTGCTTCGGTGCATCGACTCGTCCAATGCCGTTGGGAAAGGATGGAGGGACATTTCTGTTACCGCGGAGAGAGTCAGGAGGAGGGCTTGTGGGCTTCAGCGATACAACAAAGTTCGCGGCCGCGGAAAACCGTTCGATCAATCGATTTCATTGCCGTGGATTCGCCACCACGAACGCGACTGTTCAATCGACCATGCGTACTTGGAGGTGAGTCGATCCAAATCCGCCGCCAACTGCTCCACGCTCCGATATCGATCGTCGAGACTCTTCGCCATGCATCGCTGGACGAGGCACTCAATGTCTTCGGGAACGTCTTCGTCTCGATGAACATGAATACTAATCGGTTGCTCGGCGAGGACTAAGGCGAACAGCGACTCGGGATCACATTCGATGAACGGCGGGCGTCCCGAAAGCAAGAAATAAAGGATGCAGCCGATCGAGTAGATGTCGGACCGGGGGTCAATTTTGTTCGGCTCGCGGTACCGCTCCGGTGCCATGTACATCGGTGTCCCGGCCCAAATCGTTTCCGCTGTTTGGTACGCGCCGGCGTCGGGCTCGAGCGGTTTGGCCAACCCAAAGTCGAAGACGACCGCCCAGTCGCCGACCGACGGGTCGTGCGAAAGCATGACGTTTTGAGGTTTGACGTCGCGGTGAACGAGCCCGAGCTTGTGTGCTTCTCCGAGCGAGTCACAGATTTGACGAAGGATGTAGAGCGCCCGTCCGTAGGATTGAAAACCGCTCCTAGCCACCACGTCGTAAAGCGTGATCCCCTGGAGGAACTCCATCACGCAGTACGCCTCTCCCTCCTCGCTAACGCCATAGTCATAGATCGTGACCGTGTGCGGACTTCCGAGCGAGGCGGCGAGTCGCGCTTCTCGATCGAACCTCAAGCGATCCTCCGTGTTGGGACGATCGCTACGCAGGACCTTCAGAGCGGTGTCGCGACCGAGTTGATTGTGCTTGGCGCGGTACACGACACCCATTCCGCCGCTGCCGAGTTCATTCAGGATTTCGTAGCGGCTCAGCGGGTGGACTTCGGCATGAGCCATGGCGGTCCGACGCGCGATTCGCGCCGCGGCCAGAAAAGCTGTCAGTGAAAGAACGGAACCGAGTCCGATGAAACCGAACGCGACAAACCTCGCGGACGCAAAAACACTCGACGCGGGACGCTCCACGACGACGCCCATTTCCCACGCGTCGAGCCAACGCCAGGCACCGATCACTCGTTGGCCAAGGTAGTTTCGATACTCGACAAAACGCTCCCCTGAACGCCCCGAGGAGACACCGACCGCCGAATAACAAAGCGGTTGCCGTCGCCTCGCCGTCGGGAGCAACGAATCCTCGTTGGGTGAAGCACCGGGGTCGGAAAGGCGAATTCGGCAGGCCAACGATTCGACCTGATCCCCCAAAGCGGAGCGTCCCGTGGGACTGTTGCTGATCATCATCCCGGAGCGATTCACGGCGTAGGCGTCGAGACCGTGATGCTCGGAGGTCTCCGCAAACATGCGATCAAAATCCTCAAAGATGCTCATCCCGCGGACCAGCATGGTCGCGATGATCTTGTCGTCTGCGTCACGGATCGGGATGATCTCCGCCATCACCGGAAGACGCGTCTCTGGCTGGAAACCGCTGCCGTCTTCCTGCAGGACTTCGGGTCCAAATAGCACCGTTTCGCCACGCATCGCGCGGGCCAAATTACCGGCCCCATCCGGAGCGACCGAGCCGCCGATGTCCGCCCCATCGGGGAGCCAACTCGCGATGATCGTTCCCGTGCGGTCCCACACGACATACTTGATGTCCTCGCGCCGCGACGATGAAACCAAGTGCTCGCGAATCGCCTTCGCGTGAGGAGAACGCCTTAGGCTCTCTTTAGGCGATTCGTTGCGAGCGACGGCGACCAATCCCGCTGCCGCTTCGCGCAGACCTTCCCGATCCGACCATGATTCCACGAGTCGCGCCTTCGCCGAGAGGAATCGGTCGACCGTCGCCCCGAGGCTCTCCGCCGTTCCGACCAATTCCCCCGCCGCCGAAGCACGCAGGTCTGCTTCGACCTGACGATAGGTGAGCCATCCGATCAGTGCGGTCGGTAGCACCGCGGCCAGCCAAAGCCAACCACTATTCAGACGTCGTTGCCGCGACGCTCGTTGGCTTAGCAGGCCCGCCGAAGCCGGACGACGTCGGGGACGAGGTTCGTCGGCATAACGCGGCGACGCATGTGTTCTTTGCGAGCCGTGCTGGGTGACTTGCGCCGACGGGGTGTCACTGCGTTTGGAGGACGATGGCTTTTTCTCACGGCGCTTTTGCAGTTTACCAGCCGCAGCGCTTCGTTCGCCGCTTGGCTGTGATGGCAAGTAAGGCGCATTGACCGGTGTCGATCCAGACGTCGCACCCGGAGGATCGGTGTCTCTCGCGGCGACCGAAGGAATGGCGGGCTTCTTGGCGGAATCCCCCTCGCGCCGCGCGAAGTCGTCATCATGCTCCCTCAACAGGGAGAGCACCTCCGCGACCAAATCGTCATCGCCCCCGGCTCGACTCGCGAGAAACTCGAGCTGTTGTTCTTGCGGGAGTTCCTCGACCGCAAGGAAGAGTTCGCGGATGCGACCGTATCGCTCCGAGTCCATTAAGTCGACTCAGAAGGGGGTGTCGCCTGCGGGTCTTCTTGTGTTTCTTCGCCACGCCGCAGTTCACGTCGCATCCACGCCCGACTCATCGCCCATTCTTTCTCGACGGTACGCAAGCCGAGCTTCAGCTCCGCCGCAATCTCGCGCATCGTCATCCCACCAAAGAAACGCAACTCCACGATTTTCGCCTGACGAGGATTGAGCTCGCCCAAACGCTCCAGTAATTCATCCAACGCGACCACGTCATCGTCACGGCTCAATTCAAAGGTGACTTCATCGTGCAATTGACGACGTTCCCAGCCACCACCGCGTTTGAGCGATTGAACCTTGCGGGCATGATCGACGAGAATCCGTCGCATCACCGTCGCACCGATGGCGAAGAAATGTGTTTTGCCCTGCCAATTGATGCGAGAATGATCGACCATCCGCATGTACGCCTGATGGACGAGCGACGAGCTGCTCAACCGGTGTCGCAGCGGCTCGTTTTGCAGAAAACGTCCCGCGAGCCGACGAAGGTCGTCGTACATGACGGTGAACAGGCGATCGGTTTCGCCTTCAGTGCCACTTTGGCTCCGACTAATCAATTCGGTGACCGATGTCATCTGCGCCAGCCGAGTTATGGGCGAACGGGGAGCGGGTTCTCAGGACCGGTCAATTGTAACCGAACCGCGGGAAAGAAACTCACCCGAGCCGCCACCCAAGGTGCGGCCCCGTTTCGGTGCCACGTCGAGCGCCACGCGATGCGCTGGCTCGCGATACGCTGGCTCATCCGGCTTCCTCCTCGGTAGGCTTTTCACGTCGAAACACCGCGACGACGTCCTCCACCGGCACGACAAATAGTTGGTTGTCGTGTTCCAAGTCGACGGGCACCGCGTTCTTTGGGTGAAACAGAATCTTGTCATATTGCCGAAGCGGTAATTCTTCGTCGTTTTCCACCACCGCACTGATCGTAACAATCCGCCCCGTAATCGTGGGAATTTCGGCCGCGTCGGGGAGAGCGATTCCGCCGCGCGTCTCGCGCTTCGGCTCGTCCTTGCGCACCAGCACCCGGTCCCCGATCGGTTCGACGTATTCAAATGCCGCGTTCGCCTTCTTTTTCGCCATCTCCGCTCCGTTTCAGAATAACCGTCTTTCACCGCACAGTTTCTCTATGTGGCAACGTTTCGTACAGCGGGCATCGACTCAGGTCGTTCTGACGGCAAACAGCCCGTTGATCATTTTCGATCGAAAACCAAGGGTTTTCTTTGGAAAACCGAGTTGCTTGGGAGCCAATGTGACGCGCGGCGGTGAGAAATGTATCGACGCGCTCAACGGTGCTGGATCAGAAGCCGGTTCTGGCCGATGCCAACCAGGACAGATTTTTCCAGCTTGAAGTACGCCCCGATCGTGCTGGCAAAGTCGGTCCTCGATCAAACCGATTTAGCTCGTCACCTTCCAATACGGCGACTCCATGCGAAAGGATGTCAATCGCGCACTCGTGGTTTGGCCGCTCACCGCTTCGGCGCTGGCCTGCCTCGTGGTCATTTTATCGTTCAGTAACGACCGTTTGTCGCGGACGGTCGTCGATCGCTCCGCGGATGCCTGGGTGGCCGCGGGGGGCCCCGCGTTTTGGCAAAACCAAAACGTAACGGGTGCCCTTGCGCAAGCGGACGGCACGGATTCTGGGCCGCGATCCGCAATCGAGCGATCGGCTTCCGAGAAGCCGTTCGCCGCGATCGAGGCTTGGAATGATGTGCCCCTCTCCGAGCCCAAGTCGCCCCGGCCGGCAACCAAAGCCGTCCCGACGGCACCGCTGGATTCATCGACGGACCTGTTTGAGTTTCCGCTCGTAAGCAGCGAGGCGAACTCGACCGCGAGTGCCGAGCGGACTCAAAACGGTGCGCTGGCGATGCCCCGCCCCGAACGGATCGTTGCCGCCGATGAGACACGGAATGAAGACGCACTCGAACTCAATCTCAACGTGGCCGCTCCGTATGCCCAACCCGAGGAACACGCAGTCGTCCTCCCGATGGAGTCCATCGCCGCCGTGAAACCGGGTGCGCGCACGAACAACGAGATTGGGACCGGCCTCGAATCGTCCACGAACGCAATTCTCGAGTACGAAGCTCCCGCGCCGTTCGTCGCCGATCTCGCGCCCCGCCCAGACCTCGATGAACCGGAAAGCGAATCGTTACCGAACCTGACCAAGCCGGGCCTCGATGCCACCGAACTCCAACGTCCAAGCTTGCCGCCCGCCAATCAGTTGACCGACGCGATTGACGCCAAGCCGGCCGAGATGAAACCGCTCACTCCGGATGTTGAATCGATTAATCGTCACCGAGCCGATGACCGGGAACAACCTCAAGGCATCGCCGACTCGACTCGCGACCGAAGCACGCCCGCGCTCGCGACTTGGCCGGTACCTCGCCAATTGCTCGACCAACTCGATGCGTTGGAATCGAGGATCGGAAGCGTGAATCACGAAGACCAGCGTCGCTTCGCGGTCCTTGCTTGGACTCGCCGCGTCAAAGAGCTTCTGGTTGAATTGCCCAAGTCGCCGCGGCTTGGAGACACGAACGTCGGATCGTTGCTCGACGAACTCGCGAGTCTGCGCGGTATCGCCGCCAAGAACGCAAGCCTTGACATCCCGACCGATCAACGCGTCGCGTGGCTGCAAGCTGCGTATGCCGTTGAGCGTCGTCTCGCCGTTTGGCAACCTGTTTTCGCCATCAACTCCGGCGACGAACCCGCTTCGCAGCGCGTGACCGATGACACGCTCTCGGCCGCCGCATCGCTCGACGCGGTCGAAGCCGAATTCGAGGCCACCGGCGACGCCGAGGGATGGTATCGATTCCTGGCAATCAACCAGCTACGACACGCCTTCACCTCGGGCGATGACGCGGCAAAATCGGAAGCCGCTCAGTTGTTCCTGACACGACTGAAGTGGCCGAATCTGACTCAGGAACATCAAGACTGGTTGCGGACCGAACCGTTCCAACGACTCGCCGATGTGGCCCGCCCGTGGGCAAGTCGCGCGATCGACTACGCCAGCTTGCTGCACCAAATCGAACGCGCTGAATCCAACGCGATTGATCTGGTGACCACCGAGATCGCCGAGTCCATGCGTGCACTGAGCTTCGCCTCCCATCCTCGAGCGAAACAGCTCGCGACGAATTTGGAGATGCACTATCGCAACGCGAACCTTCGACTCGCGATCAGCGACCGATTGATCAACCATCTGCTCCCAGAGATTCCTTCGCGGCGCGTCCCCGTGCGTACCAACCTGCTTGGAAGTCGCGTCACCGGCGTCAGCGAAGTGTCGAGCGATCTGAGTGTCGCGCTGATTCCGTCCAACAACGAGTGGCGTTTGAGCCTTCACACCGACGGCAACGTTCTAACGCGTTCGGTTGGGCGCCGCGGGCCGGCCGCCGTCAGCACCGCCAGTCGCAACCAGTACGGAGCATCGACGCCGATCTCCATCAAGCCGACTGATGTCACGCTGGGGCGATCCGTCGTCGACGTGACCGGAGGCTCTCGCCTGCGTGGCATCGACACCGATTTCGATGGCTGGCCGCTGATCGGCTCGTTGGTACGCGGCATCGCTGAGAGCGAGTATTGGCAGAAGGCTTCGCTTTCGGACCGCATCGCCGGAAATCGCATGCGTTCCGAGATCGGCGTCCAGATCGATAAGGACGTGCAAACGCGTCTCGATGAAGCTTCGGAAAAATTCAGCCGCTCGATTCTTGGTCCGCTGGTGAGTCTACGGCTGGAGCCGAAAGTCGTGGACATGCAGACGACCCAGAACCGTTTGGTCGCCCGCTATCGAATGGCCGGCGATTGGCAATTGGCGGCGATGACCCCGCGGCCACGAGCCCCGAGCGATAGCCTATTCAGTATTCAAGTGCACCAGTCCGCGATGAACAACACGCTTGAGCAGTTGTTCGTCCAGTCGACCCCGGAACCGATCGAAGACTTGATGACGCAGTGTTTCGATTTGATCGGCGTCAAGCAGGGCCTGCCGGAGGACTTACCGCAAGGCGTGAGAATCCAGTTCGCCAAGCATCGACCGATCACCATCGAGATCGAAGACAATCGCGTTTGGATGACGTTGCGTGTCATTCGACTGGAGAAGGAAAACGGGATCACGCTACGCAACTTCATCGTTCGCGCTTCCTACAAGCCCGACTACGACGGACTTCACGCGTTCCTGGTCCGCGACGGTCACCTCAGCATCAGCGGCCCGCGAATGTCGATGCGTCAGCGGCTTCCAGTCCGCGCCATCTTCAACAAAGTGCTTTCACCGACCCAGCGCGTCTCACTTACGAATCCGGACATGCTCGTGGAACGACTGCCGAGTGAAACGCTGATTTCGCAGGTTGAGTTGCGCGACGGTTGGGTCGGGCTCGCGTTTTCGATCGCCGACTCCCCGCAGGCTGCGGTCGCGCGCCGCCCCATCGGCCTGAAGTAAGAACGACTCGCGTGATGGTCACGCCCCGGTCGCAATCACAAGGTGTTGCGAAGCGGCGCGTGACGAACCGACAAATGGTTCAGTTCGCGTTGCCGGGCTCGTCATAGAGTGTTCTGCCGAGCACGACTTTCTTGCCGTACGTCGCGATCGGACGAAAACGCAGTGGCCCCCCGCCAAGTTCTTTCGTCTCGACGGTGACCTTACCTTGGTCGGCATTGAGTGTGGCGACCACGACGCCGAGGTGGGTCAGCGCGATCTGGTCGGCCCCTTCAGCACTCAATTCAAACTCGATCGCCGTCGCCGCCGAGCCAATGTCGCCATCGCCCTCGATACCCGAACGAGTCTTGAGGATCGTTGCGGTCGGCGTTGGCTGTTCGCCGGCGAGATCGACCTCCGTCACAAACGAGAGTCTCGGTTCGGTGCGATCAAGCCCGACCAGCGTGGCGCGAACATCCAGTACGCCCGCGCCATCCTCTGGCAATCGAATGTCGATGTTCGGGACTGGCGGCGCGTTTTGGACACGGCGGCCATTGATCGAGACTTCGACCAATTTCGTCGGCGACTTCGGCACCTTCAAACCCAACGTTCGCCGCGTCAAGCGGACGCGTCGCTCGCCTTCGCTGAAAAGCGATGCCTCGATTGTTTCGTCGGGCGCCCGCGCGAACGGCTGCGTTAGCGGGTCACCCACGATCAACAACTGATACGGCGACGCGATGGACTGATAGAAGGACTCGATCGCGGAGAGCCCTTGCGCGTAAAACGCGTAGAGCATCGGCGAAGGAAATTTGTACGGCAGTGAGAACGGTTCTTCGACGGCACCGGAGGACATGCACGCCCCGGCGTGAAGGAAATCGGTGATCCGTGTGTGGGACGCTTTGCGGTCATAGATGCCGCCGTAACTGGTGAGATTCTCCGCGATCGCACCGGGCACCAAATTCCAGGGGCCGCCTTCGAGTTCGACTCGTGTGAAACCGGTCATGAGGCCGGCAATCGGACCTCCCTGCGTTGGTAGATTGCCACGGAAAACCTCCGTCTCATGACCATTGGCTTGCAAGTGCAACAGCGCGCCGGCCACGGCGGGGAATCGAGTCTTCGCGCGGATGTTCTGGCTGGAACTGAAAGCGAAACGCCCCACTGGAAACGTGCGATCGGCTTCGGCGGCGCGTTTTAAGACGCCGACGGCCTGCTCAACGGTCGAACCACGTTGGTTGACCACCGCCAAACTACAGGCACACAGATACGGAATGCCGCCCTTCTTGATGGGGACCGGACTGCCGGCAAGCGACCAACCGACGGCACCTGAAAAGGCGGATGGGCCCTGCCAAATGATCGGGCTGTCATCGAGATAGGGCAGCGCAGCGGCGATGTCTTTCTGGCCGAGGTGCTTTTGCAACGCCGGCGTCTGCTCAAGGTACGACGCCGACCACCAACCGGCCTTGAACGCCGCACGAATCATCTCGACGGCTTTGTCATCGTTGCCGTCAAGCGAATATGCCTCGGCCAATCGAATCGCCAAGCCCGGGACCGGATTGTCGGTGAACAGTTCCTGCCAAATCTCAATGGCACCGGCGTAGTCTGCGGTGTCGAAGAGCTTGCTCGCCTCATCGAATCGGCTTTTCCGCTCACCGCCGAACGGGTTGATGAAGTTTCGTTCGAACTTTGCACGGGCGAATAGGTTGGAGCTCAATCCGAGATAGCCAGGCTGGTCACCGAGGACGAACCGGTAAAAGTATGTCAAGCCGGTGATCGATCCGACGCCTCGCTGGTACTTTCGAAGCGTCTCGTCTTGGAGCTTGTCCCGATGTTCAGGGATTCGGACGGCCGTCGGAAAGCCGGCGGAGTAAGCGATGACCCGCACCTGTGTTGCGATTTTTCTCGCGTCGAGTTGCCGCAAGATGGGTCGCAGGATCCGTTCACGAAACGGGTCCAAATCGATGATCATCTCCTCGGGAACATCGTCGAGGAAGACAACGTTCTTGCTCGGGATCTGGCGAAGGTGAATGTAGTGGTTGGCGACCGTCCGCGACTCCAGCGAGTTGCCGTTGACGACCACCACCACGTTCTCGCTGCTTAAACCCGCCGTTGCGGTGTGGCTCGCCAGACCCAGCAGTAGGGCAACGGCGGCCGCCGCGAACCAGTGTGCGGATGCGGATGCGGGTTTAACGATTGGAGAGATTATTCTGCGTTTCATCAGCTCTTGTTCGCTCGCCGTTCGATTCCAGTTGCCGTCAGCGTAGCGGGGGTAACACCGGAAACCATCCACGATACGGCTTGAATGAAGGAAATATGGCTTCGCATTGAGAAAATCCAACTATGCTCAAGAGTGACGGTGTTCCGTCGAAGTTCGATTTCCCGCCGGAAACCACTACCCGCGCATCGGTCGACTCCTTCGAACTCATCGTCGAACCTATTCCTCGCATCCGCCGTTCGAGACCCCCGCTCTCTGGATTTCTGATGTCCCATCGCAGCCTACTCTCCGCCACCGTCGCCGCCCTCGTCGTCTGCTTCTCGGCTCCCTCGGCGCGATCGGAAATCGCCATCTCGATCGTCGACAGTGAGATCACGGCCGCGGGCATCATCGGCCTCGATGTCGAGATCACCAGCACAAATCCGCCTGAGGACATTACGGAATTCGAACTCGTTCTCCAGCTCAATCCGATCAGTGCCACCGGGGCGTCGGCACTGCAGTTCGTCAATCCGCAGTCGGAGAGTCACCTGTTTGACGCGATGGGCAACGCCGACCCCGATCCCAACTATGTGTTTATCGGTTCGAGCGACGCCCTGGATATCGGCGGGACCACGTTCACGTACGACAGCTTGACACAGATTCGCGTCGTCGACTTGAGCGTCGATTCCAATTTCGATCCGGTCGCCGTCGCCATCGACACGACGCCGAGACTGCTGACGCGAGTTGAAATTCAGCACAACCTCAACGGTGAGTCGGCGGCCTCCACGGCGGGCGATCAATTCGAGTTGTCGATCTTGCCCGAGTCCGCATTCTTCAACGACTTGGCCGACGTCAACTTCGATGACACGACGACGGCAACCATCACGGTCGCCGCGACCGCGATCCCCGAGCCGGGCGCGTTCGCCGCAATCGCATTTGCCGGCATGGGCTTGGTGATGCGGCGTCGACGCCGCTGAAGAGCCTTGTCTTGAGCAAGTTCCAAGCCGATTAACCGTCGGCCTTGGCGGGCTCTTTCTTACGAAACCAATTGGTCACCGTCTCCCACCAACGGCGCGGCATGCGACCAGTGATCAGTTCTTCGGTCCAGGTCTCACGCGAGCCATCGAAGTTATGCCAGGCAGCTTCGAGATAGGGTTTCGAGGACGCCGAAAGCGTTTCGTACAGGCCGGTCTCGGAGATGGATTTCAATCCATCGGTGTAGTGCGAGAACAGATGTTCGTCGAGCAAACTGCCGGCGACGCGGACTGAGGAGAGTGCCCCGCGCGTGGTGAGCGACAGTTTGTCGATGGCAAACATCGTCATCGTCGTGCTCACTTGCCATAGACCGACGTTCGCACTGCTGGCGACGTCTTCCATGTCATCCCAGATTCGTTCGACTTCACGTTTGGGAATCAGACTCGTCGGGTCAGCCTGTTTGATCTCCGAAACCAGACCCGTGATCGTCTCTTTCATGCCGTCCACGCTCAGCGGCGGCGCGTTGGCGGTTTCGGCGCACTTGGAGCCGACTTTTTCGAGCTGCTCCAGCAGGTCGGTCACGCTGTGAATCGTCGACGCGTCATCAATGATGCCTTCACGCTGCAACTCACCGGCGAGCTTTTCAAGGTAGTGGCTCGAGCCGTACGCCACATCGCTGAAGACTGCCAGCACGGTCATCGGCGATAAGTGGAGTGTTGCCGCGCCGGCAAGATCGAGCAGCCCGCCGACTGTCTTGCGCGCCAGGTCGGATTCCTCCGCATCGTCGGTCGCGTTTTCATTTTCGACTCCGCCGACATCATGAACCATCATGTCGAGGGCCTGCTGAACGAAAGCGCTATAGGTTTTGGAGGATCGAAACGCAGCCGGGATCAACCAACCGGCCGTCTCGTTGACCAGCCCTCCAACGACCGCCGACGCGCTGCGAGCGGTCCGCTCGGGAAGCGTGATTCCGTACGTAAGCGTGTCGATGAGACTTGTGTCGCTCGGTTCCTGAGCGGATTCGGTCGTGGCTTGAGGATCGGTCATGGTTTCGGAGATTTGGCCGGAGGTTGAGTCGCACTCTGAGCAAGTTCCGGTCGATCTCGTCAGGGGGCGCGGATTCGAGTGCTTTTGGGGATCACCGCTTATTCCGGCCGCGATGCCTACTCGATTTCGGTCCCAACGACCAGTTCGACGCGGAGCTTTGGTTCCACCTCCACGATGCGACCGATCGCGACTGATCGGACATCGCGAGGCACGCCACGCTCGGCCGTGACGTCGATGTTGTCGCCGCCGCTGGTTTCGTACCAAAGTTCCGTCTCTCCGTTGCTTCGCAGCCGTCCGACCAGCAAGATGCCCTCGGTGTCGCGACGCGGTGACTTGGCCCAAAAGGTCTCTAGCCCTTTAAACAGTCCCAGCGAGTCCGACGCCGCGAGTTCGCCGAGCAATCCGCTCACCGCCGCGCTATCCGGGTCAAACGCGAGTGTCCCGAGGATCGCGACCGATCGGTAGGTGATCGCTCGATCCCGTCCCGACGAATCGGTGGTCAAGCCGTTGAAGGCAAGCAGGGCCTCTTCGCAGGCGGCCATCACTTCAGGAGGATCCGTCACGGCTCCCGCGTCGGGATCCTCTTCCATCGCCGGGGACTGTGCGACCTCTGGCTGCTTGAGTCCCGGCGACTGGAGTGCTGGCGTTTCGAGTTCCGACTGCGCAAGGTCGGGTTCGGCGAGGTCATCGACGGGCTTCTTGTCGCCCGGCTCGGGCGCTTCAAGCGGGAACACGAGCAGGGCGTTGGTGATGTTATCGCGTTCCCGTTTCGCCTTCTCCTCGGCGTCTTCCAACGATTGAACACTCTCGACCGGTTGCACCTCGGCGCTCGGTGTTTTTGACGCGAGATCCCCAACCGAAGGTTCGCTGGTCGAGGGGGCACTTTCCAACGGAGCGTCGTCCGTTAACGCCGGCATTTCGAACTCGCCTGCGGCTTCCGACGGTTCGGCCTCGCTAAGAGTGTTTTCGTTGAGTGTGTTTTCGCTGGGCACACTCTCGCTCGGCAAGTTTTCGATTGGCGCGTCGAATGTCTCCGAAGCGATGTCCTCCACCGGCACCGTCGCGTCGGTCGTCGAAGAACTTGGATCGGTGGAGCGGTCCGAAGTACGTTCGACCAAGTCGTCCAGCCAATCCATGTCGTCAGGTGTCGCGTCGGATTCTCCTTCGGCGTCTTCGTCGGGTGTGTCACCGTTGACGTCCGCCAAGCCCTCGACCGGCGGCTCCGCCAACTCAGGATTCCCGGCGGTGGCGGAGTCTCCCAAGTCGTTCCCCATTGAACCGCCCGACGCGGCTTCCGATGCGACGGGTAGGGTCGTGTCGACGCCACCGCGTGACGTCATCGCGGTCGTAGGCGAACGTGATGAACTTCCGGATTCATTCAGGCCAGCGTTTTCGCTCGCATCGAAATCGTCCGCGTCATCGGCATCTTCATTGCCAAGCGAGTCGCCGGTGGAAGAGTCCCCGTTTGCAGTGTTCGGGGCCGGTGAACCGATCGAGGAAAGTCGGAGAGAACCATCAAATGGATAAAAGCCAACGTCGACCCCCGAAAAGGCGACGGCCGTGAGCACCAGCGGCAAAACGATGATGGTTGGAAGCGCCAAGCGGAGCGCCTTGGCGACATCGAGTCGTCGGTTCCGACGGCCCCATTCGTGTCGGTCGTAGTAGGATCGTTGGTCACTCGCGATCGGGACTCGCTTGTCTTCGTTTGCGACCTCGTCAGACGCGGCTTCTTCGTCTACGTTTTCCCAGTCGGCGGCTTGGTCTTCCGCAAGTTGGTCGATGGATTCGTCGACGTCCGTCTCTCGGTCGGCTTCCACTTCGGGATCCTCGACGGCCGCCTCCGTACCGTTGTCGGGCGTCATCAAGGCGTCTTCCAGACTCACCGTCTCTGAGTCGCGGGCTTCCAATGGAAACTCCGATTCGCCTTCCTCGTCCAACTGCGGCACATCGTGATTCGTGCCGGACGCCCACTGGTCGGGCGACTCCAAATGCAGTTCGGACTCGGTGGACGACTCGTCTGTTTGCGTGATCAAAAAGCTCGAGGAATCACTCGATTCCAACGGTTCCGACTCATGATGCGCGATCTCGTTCGGATCGCTTGGCTCGCCGGCTTCGTTCTCGTTTTCTGGCTCCGCAAAGAAGGGAGCGGCCGCCACGGGATCGTCCGCGGTCTCCGTTTTGCCTTGCTCAAGTCGGACTTCGTTCCCCCGCGCATCGGTCACTCGTACCATGGGCGGCAATCGCCGTAACCAACTTTCGGCACTCGAGACATCGCCACACCAAGGGCATTCCACCATCGAGTCGGCCGGGAGCGCGTCCAGCGGCAGACGAGCGGATTCACCACAGGAGGGACAGCAGGCAACGGGCATCTTAAACCTGATCAATCGAGAACATGGTGACCAAGAGTTTAGCTATTTCGGCGGGGAAAACACCTACTGCAATAACATCACCACGATGACTCCCCACAGCGTCGAGCCAGTCACAAAGCCACCGATGTCAACCAGAACGATTTTCCAGACGGGCTCGGACTCGGTCACGAAATACCCGCGAACAGATTTCCCGTGAAGCCAAGCCCAGATGGCACCACCCCCGAGGAGGACCACCGCGGAGCTAGCGATGATCACGGCGATATCTTCACCGCCAACCATCTTCGCGACGACTTTGAAGACGCTATCCGACATTGCCCACCCATAACTGAATAACACGACGTACCAGGCCGTCGCGCCACGACTAAAGCACGAGGCGCACGCGGCGAGCGAGAGCCCCGCCACGATCCCGAGGGCTGACGCGATAAGGTAAAAGAGCGTCCCGTCGGCGGAGCGGGGAAGGATCCTTTCAAGGCTCTCGTTCGCCTCGATGGTGCCGAGGAACGAAAGCAACAGGCCGACAAGCGAAAGTGCGCCGAGTCCGTGCATCACGCCGAGGAAGGTCAGGAACCCTGGACGCTTCGGGCCCTGGATCGCCTTCTTTTTTTTGTTCGTCGATCCTGCGGCCTCTTGCAGCATTTTCTCGGTCGCCGCGCCGTGCTTTTGAACGGCAGCCTTCGCGCCCGGCTTGGCGACTGCCCGGATCGGCGCAAGATCCGAATCGGTTAGCTCATCCAAGATGCCGCTGCTCTGCGGTTGCTGAGGCGCGGCGAACGGAGACACATAGCCACCCCCCGAAGCCTGGGGCGCTGCAGGTGCCTGGGGCGCCGGAGCGGCGGGCCGAGGCGCCGCGGACGGAGCCGGTTTGGCGGCCGCCGGAGCGGCACCACCGGGTGCCCGCATTTGCTTACCACAGCTGCATTTGATGACCTTGCCCGCGGCGGTCTCGGGGACTTGGAGAACGGTCTGACAGGCGGGGCATTTGATTTTCATAGACTGCCACGGACGGATCGGAATCGACCAACGGAGGACCGATTCACCGTAGCAGCTCGGCGCAAGATGTCTTTAGTGCGGCGATCCAGAACCGCCCGATCGGTGCGAGTAATACCGAACGTGATGATTTTTCCGCGCCCGACCTGTCATCCCGGATCCCGTTCGCGGCGGGACTCGCTACCGGCGCAACACGCGGTCCACCAACAGGTGCGGCGTATTCATCTCGGGAAGCATCCGCTCGTTGCCACGGACTTGGATTCGGCTGTTCAAGTGCGATCGTAGGTTCACGCCCGGGTAGGGCGTCACATAAGCGACCGTCAATCCAGCGTCATCGGTCAGCGCGAACGGTGGTCGATCGGAGCGCGAGGAGAAGACTTGCACCAGGTAACCCGTCGCCGTGCTGCCCGCGGGCACTTGAGCTTGAGCGGGCATGGGCACGGGGGTTTGAGCCGACGCGGGCGCCACGAGCGGGGCCGAGGTCGGAATCGGCGCGGGGCCGGAGATCGACTGCGAAGCCATCATCGGTAGACTCGCCGCGGGCTGGATCGTTGATTGAATCCGCGTCGCGCCGTCTCGCCGCGCAGCGAGGTCTCGATATTCACTCGCACGACCAAGTAGTTGGCGTGTCTGCGTCGCCTGCGCGATGTCACCCATGGCTTGCAAGGCTTGGATACGCCGAATCAATGGATCGACTTCGTCCGCCGACGCGGCCTCGGCCATCAACTGGGAGAGCACGCGCGTGGCACCGGCGATGTCGATTCCGGCGACGGCGTTCTCGACCCGCGCAATTTGTTCGGTGGTGACGACTCGGCTCGCCTGCGCGATCGTTCTCGGCTGAGTCTCCAGCGGCAACAGGGCGCCGGTCTGCAGAATAGCACCTTGTGTGGGATTGTTTGCGAAACGCCCATCGGCTTGGATCATCGCCATCGAACGCTCGCCGACCGGTGCTCCGTCGAAGCCGTTGCCGACGCGATTTTCGCGAGTGGAACCGACCATCCATCGCCGATCCATGGCGGTGTCTGCGTTGGTCTGCGAACCTCCGTTGATTTCAACGAACCGAGGCGAACTGACAAAGTTCGCGACGACATCGGAGACCTTGCGAAGTGGAGCGGCGATCGCAGCCGCGGCCGCAGCAGCTCCATTGGCGGGTAGTTGCGTGAGTTCTTGAGCGTCAAGGACGGAGTCACCGCGATCGCCCCACTCTTCCTTCAGGCCGCTGCCGACGACTGCGCCCCGATCGCGATAGTCCTCGGGGCGTGCGCCGCGTAGGAAATGAATCGGCCGGTCAGGAACCTCGCCCCGAATCCCAGGGTTCTCGGCGGTGGGAGCCGGCGCGAGCGTGGGGGCGTTGGCCACCGCACTTAGTTTTCCGTTCGGCGTGACTCGACGAGTCGACTTGCGTGGGTCCGGAGTGCTCGACGACTCGGCTTCTTCACCGGTCGAATCCACGCTCGCCGCCTGGACGACTCGGGGCTCGCGCTTCGAGAGGGGTTCACGATCAATCGGTGTTAACTCTTGAGCCGACACCGTCACCGCTTCGACCAACTGCTCCGCACTTTCGACGATGTCCTCCCGGTGAACCCAGCGAAACTCACCCGACGGGGGCACGATCCTCAACCAAGTCGCTTCTCCCTGTTTGGTTGGTCGCACCACTCGATTGATGACCGTGACTTCCTCGCCGGCGTGCAATTCGATCTGCCAGAGGTATTTCGCGGCTCGGCCCAGGTTGGTGCCGATCCACACGGGCGTTTCATCTTTCCGTACGGTCGCCCTCGCGCCGCCACCGAACTCTTCAACCGCCGATTCCGGTAGCCAACAAAAACTCTCCTGTGGCGGCTGGATGCCCAGCCATCCGTCGTCGGTTTCGAGGTAAACGTTCAGCTCCTGGCCGCGACGTAACTTCTCCGTTTGATAGTACTGCTTGCCGGGGCCGCACCACGCATGCGCGTCGACGCCGGACACAAAGACGACGTACGGCTCTTTGGCTTCATCCACGGCGTCCGATGATGATTCCTCGATCGCGACGGGGTCCGTCAGCGGCGTCTGCCCGTAGGCCAAGCCGCAAAGGGTCAAGGTGAAAAAGGACAGCAGTTTGCAGCGTTGCGTGTGAAGCAAGACATCCATGTCGACGATCCACTGGTTTTTGGCGGACTCTCGGAAGGCGTTCCGTCGCTTGCTGCATAGTCAACGCGAAAAGCTCAAGGCAAGAGCGATCACCGATCGAAGCCCAACGAACCCATCGAAGCACGCTCGACGGCCCGACAATCGGCCGCCGATCGATCAACCTGCTGTTTCACGCGGTAGGTACAAATCGAGTTGGTCTGTCGAATAACTGCGGTACTTCACGCCGTGAGTCCAGAGTGAGAAGTAATCACGCAGAGGATCCTCCAATCCAGTGGCTTCACGAAAGAACGGCCACATCAAGTAGTCACGGAGCATCGCGTCGCAGGACACGAAATAGTAGGCCGACCGCAGCAGCGCCGCGTGATCATCGACGCCATCGATTTCCGCGGTCAACGCGGGGCAGCGATCCAAGAGGGTCGTTAGCAATTCCGTCCGCTCCTCCGGATTCTTAGGGTGTTTGGGCGGGTGACCTTCCAGGACGCGGAGACGAATCGGCCGGCCAAGAATCGCGACGGTCTCAGCATCACCCACAGCCTCGGCGATGTTCTTCAGCCCCTCGAGCCAGCGAGTGGCGTGGTGTTCCGTCACTTCGACGCTCAGCGGCTGGGGCCGCCGGACGACAAAGTAGACGTCTCGTCCACCCTGAGGCCGTGCGTCATCTCCGGCCGTCTGAAACACTGGCAAAAGGCGTTCGGCAAGTGCGGCACCGAGTGCGAGGGGGTCGAGGAGTTCCGTCACGCCCGTTCCATCAGGGCGGAAGTGCTGAAACAGCCCGATCAGCGAGTCGGCATCGCTCAACTCTCCCTGATCCGTGGACCCCGTGGAACACCCCGTTTGGGCGACCGCGTCGCGACACTGCTGGAGAAAGGTCTGGGTCATGGCGTCTCTTGGTAGGAGGTTTGTGGCTGATTGTTAAGGTGCGTCCAGCTAGGTCGCGTGACTTCGCCCGCGAATGGAGGCAGTCGAAGCGCGGCTTTACGCGTTTTTCACGACAAATTTGCCCTCAAGCGACAACAGGACTCTCTTGCCCACCGAGCGACCTTTCGCTACGCTCCTTGCCCCGAGCGGCTGGCATGTTGTCAGCGGTTTAATTCTTTCCTTGCTCGACGTGAACATGGGATGAAGGGCCCGACGTTGGTTTCACGTGCCTCGGCGCGTCGATTCCATGGCTCGGAGTCGGTTTTCCGGCCACCTCCGGTTTTCCGGCCAGACCCTGCGGACGACTCGGTCGTTTCGTGACGCCCAGCGTTGGCACCATTTAAGAGAACTGTCTCGATGTCTAATCCCATCGTCCAAGAGATGATTGAGGCGGGTGTCCATTTCGGTCACCGCACAAGCCTTTGGAACCCGAAGATGAAGCCATACATCTTCGGAGCCAAGAACCAGATTCACATTCTCGACATCCGCGAGACGCTCCGCGGAATGCTGCGAGCCAAAAAGTACTTGGGCCAAGTCGCCGCCGGTGGCTCCTTGATTCTGTTCGTCGGAACCAAGCGTCAGGCCAGCGAAGCGATCGAGGGACAAGCCCAACGATGTGGCATGCCGTTCGTCAGCGAGCGTTGGCTCGGCGGCACACTGACCAACTTCCGCACGATTCGCAGTCGACTTGGGCGGTTGGAAGAACTCGAGACCATCCGCGGTAGCGACGCGATCAACGGCTACAGCAAAAAGATGCAGTCGGCGCTGAACCGCGAGTACCGCAAGATGTATCGGAACCTCAACGGCCTGCGGATGATGAACCGCATGCCCGAGTGTCTGTTCATCGTCGATCCCGGTAAGGAACGAAACGCTGTCCGTGAGGCGAAGCGTCTCGGCATCACCACCGTCGGTTTGATCGATACCGACAGCGACCCATCGCTCATTGACTTGCCGATCCCCGGCAACGACGACGGAATTCGCAGCATCGAGTTGATTCTCAAGCAACTCGCCGATGCGGTGAACAAAGGCAAGGGCCAAGCCGACATTCCGGTCGCCGCTGCGGCCGAAGCTTCGCCGGTCGCCGCCGAAGCAGCGGCGGAAGCTCCCACGGCCGAAGCAACACCACCGGCGACCGAGGACGCTCCCCCAGCGGGCGAACCCACCGGTGGTGAGGCGACTCCTGAGGCTTAACGAGCCATACCACTGGGAGGATCGAAGCGTGACTTTGGTCCCCACTCGAAAAAACGCCGACGTTCGGTCGGCAATACGCTTTCACCAGCAACACCGAGTCTGGAACAGACTGTTTGGAGGAAATGATGGCGATCTCAGCCAAAGACGTGAGCGAACTGCGCAAGTCGACCGGTGCCGGCATGATGGATTGCAAGAAGGCATTGGAAGAGTCCGGCGGAGACATGGAAGCTGCGCTCGACTACCTGCGAAAGAAGGGCCAGAAAGTCGCCGCCAAGCGCGCCGACCGAGAAGCCAATGAAGGTGTCGTCGTGGCCACGGCCGACGGTGGCAAAGGGGCACTCCTCGCACTGAGCTGCGAAACCGATTTCGTCGCCAAGAATGAAGACTTCATCGCTTTGGCGGAGCAACTGGTCGAACTCGCTTTTAAGGCCGGCGTCTCCACTAAAGAAGAGGTCGCGGCGCTCGAATTCGAGGGTGCACCGGTGAGTGAAAAGTTGATCGAACGCACCGGTACCATCGGTGAGAAGATCGAAGTCGCCGATTACCAGACCGTCGATGGTGACGCGCTCTCGTCCTACATCCACGCGGGAAGCAAAATCGGTGTGCTCGTCTCCTTCAAAGATGGCGGCAACGGAGACGGCCCGACGTTCTTCCGAAATGTCGCGATGCACATCGCGGCGATGAGCCCGTCCATTCTGACGCCCGATGAGTTCGACGCCGATCTCGTTGCCAAGGAAACCGAGGCTCTTCAAGGACAGATCAAGGTTGAAAACGAAGACCGCGAACGTCTCGGCAAGCCACTCAAGACCGTGCCACAGTACGCCAGCCGCAAACAGCTGACGCCCGACGTGATGGCGAAGGCGGAAGCGGATATCAAGGCTCAGCTCGAAGCCGAAGGCAAGCCCGAAAAAATTTGGGACAAGATCATCCCCGGAAAGATCGATCGCTTTATCGCCGACAACACGCAGCTCGATCAGGAGCGTTGCCTGCTCAGCCAGTTCTACGCGCTGGATGACTCCAAGACCGTCGAGGCGGCTGTCAAAGAGTTCCATCCCGAAGCGGAGATCGTTGGCTTCAAGAGGGTGGCCGTCGGCGCCTAAGCCTCGCGAATCCATCCCGTAATCGCATCCATTGACTCGCTCGTCCCATTCGGACGGGCGAGTTTTTTCGTATGCTACGCCTCCAATTGAACTTCTCCTCTCAACTGCCGACGTACGCATGACCGAAACCGACTCCACGACGCCCAGCGACGATTTACGATACCGACGGGTGGTGCTCAAGTTGAGCGGTGAAAGCTTGGCCGATTCCGGCGGCCGTGGTATCAGCGGCAGCGAGATGGCCGACATCTCGGCGCAGATTCAGGAAGCTCATCAAAGCGGTTGCCAGATCGCGATCGTGGTCGGAGGCGGCAACATCCTCCGCGGCGCGCAGTTCTCCGGCAGCAACGCGCTGGTTCAAGAAGCGACCGCGCACTACATGGGCATGCTCGCAACGGTGATCAACTCGCTCGCCATGCAGGATGCACTGGAAACAATGGGCATCGCCACTCGGGTCATGTCCGCCGTCCCCATGGACAAGATCGCCGAAACGTTCATCCGCCGGCGTGCCATCCGCCACCTCGAAAAGGGACGCGTCATCATCCTCGGGGCGGGGATCGGAAATCCATTCGTCACGACCGATACCGCCGCAGCCCAACGGGCACTCGAAATCGACGCCGACGTGGTGCTCAAGGCGACCCGTGTCGATGGCGTGTATAGCGACGACCCCGAAAAGAATCCCCACGCGGTCCTCTACGATTCGCTCAGCTACCGCGACGTTACCGAAAAGCAACTCCGAGTCATGGATGCCACGGCAATCGCACTTTGTGCCGAACACGAAAAACCCATCCTTGTCTTTAACTTTAAAAAGAAAGGAAGCATCGTCCGCGCGATCAACGGCGAGACCGTCGGAACCTGGATCGGCGCGAAGTCCTAGCCGCCCCGCGACACGCCGCCACCG
Organism: Planctomycetota bacterium; assembly: GCA_038520195.1. Lineage (GTDB taxonomy): Bacteria > Planctomycetota > Planctomycetia > Pirellulales > Pirellulaceae > Stieleria. Next base: position 6,347 of record JBCBLJ010000016.1, on the reverse strand, counting down.
TTCCGAAGACAATCGTTAAACTCAGTCGACCAACACTCACCTCCCAACCAAAGGATGCTCATCATGCCTGCTGACGAAACGTTGATGGATGCGGAAGAACGGATGGAAAAAGCGATCGCCGTTTACGGTAACCAGTTGTCCGGGATCCGCACCGGACGTGCGACGCCTGGCTTGGTCGATTCCCTCAAAGTGGAGGCGTACGGGTCGACGTCGCCGCTGAAGCAGTTGGCATCCATCGGTACCCCCGAGCCTCAGCAGATTCTGATTCGTCCCTACGACGCGGGAACCATTAAGGACATCGAAAAGGCGATCGTCGGCAGCGACCTCGGGCTTAACCCACAGAACGATGGCCGCGTGATTCGGCTCAACGTCCCCGCGCTTTCGACGGACGTCCGCAAGAAAATGGTCTCGCGAATCAAAGAGCTAGCCGAAGAATCCAAGATTTCCATCCGCAACATCCGCCGCGACGCAAACAAGGCGGCCGATCAGATGGAGAAAGACAAGGAACTCACCGAAGACGATCGCGACAAGCTGAAGAGTGAAGTCCAGGATCTGACCAAGAAGTTTGAAGACCAAGTCAACGAAATGGCCAAGACTCGCGAAGGCGAAGTCATGGACAGCTAGTTGCTTGCGCCGCTTGACGGTTCTGGAGTCTCGACGCTGAAAAATACGAGGCTGTGACGGTCCCGGCGATGTCAGCCAAGCCAACTGATTCGCGGCGTCATCATCGCGCGGCTTGGAGAATGATCCGCCGCAGTCAGTCCGCGCTAGACGCACCCTGCAGCCGCGCGATCGCTTCTCGGACTCGGGCGTTGCTGGGGTCCATCGCGAACGCCCGCTGGTAATGGTAGAGCGCTGCGCGAAGATCGCCCGTTCGTTCGAGCGCGGTCGCCAAGAAGTAATCCACGTCAACCAAGTTCGGCTCCTGCGTCAACGCAATGCGGAACTCGCTGATCGCCGCACCGAGATTCCCTTCGATCATCAGGGCACGTCCGAGATTGACATGAGCCTCTGGGATATCCGCGTCCTCTTGCAGCGCTCGACGCAACAACTTGATCCCGAGTTCCATGTCACCGCGAGACGCCGCCGCCGCGCCGACGTTCGCGATCGAGTTCGCGTTGAGCGCGTGGGTGTCATGGATCGGTAAGTGGCAAAGCACGCCGGCAGAAACGGCGGCCAGCGCTGGGACAACCAAGCCCGAGAATCGCTTTTCGCGAAAGAACAAACAAGACCGGACGATTCCCACGCTGGCTAGGGGAATCAAGAGCGGCACCAGCGGAAAACGGTAGCGACCCAAGATAAAGAATCCGACGGTCGCCGCGATCAGCGTGCCGATCAGCGCAAACCAGAGCCACTGTTCGCGCCATTGCCCGCGCGTCAGCACGAGCCCGACGGCGGCGAAGACGCCCAGCGCACCGAAGTGCAAGAATCGGTCGAACATCAAAAGCACAATCGATGACTCCCGATACACCATCATGCTCTCTACGTCAGGAACCTCGAAGAAGTTGACAACCATCAAACTCTTGATGGCCATCAATTCCACCCAACGCCCAGGGGCGGCTTGGATTTCGTCAAAGGCTTTGCGAAACCAGAACTGCGACACTTCGCGGGCCGACAGTTCCTGACCCGATTCTTGCTCCGCCAATCGCACCGCATCACTGCGTTCATGAAGCGGCGTTTCGTGCCCGGGGACCAAGGGCTGATACAGTCCGTTCGCCTCCGCGTGATTGCCGATGTAAAAATTCGGTCCCGCTTGAAACGTCGTCGGAGACCATTCGCCACCCAACGATGCATTTCGAGCCGCGACCGGGAATAGGATGCACGCCAAACCCGCCAGGTAGGCGGCCGACGCTCTTGCGCGATCAGAAACGAGCGGGGCCTCGCTAACGGAATCCGCGACTTCTTTGGCACGCGAAATTCGAAGCCGGTGGAGCCAGAGCCAAAGCAGCGGAAGCGGTGTCCAAAGGAGAGTGTTTTCGCGAACCAAGACCAATAACGCCAAACTGATGCCAGCGGCAAAAAAGCTGGCGAGCGATGGGTACGGTGCTTGATCGGCATCGGGTTCATCACCGCTCGCGGAGATGCCCCAGCGAGCGATGACAAACAGGAACAGGCAAAGCAAGAAGGAGGCCAGCGACGCCTTTTGAATCAAACCGTCGTAGTAGATCGCCGCCGGCAAGACGGCCAGAATCGTCGCACCCACGAGCCCCGCGGCGTCACCGAATCGCCTTCTCGTGGCGAATCCGAGCAGAGCGACCGCAGCGGTTCCCAGCAGGCACTGGCACACACGGATCGCCAGGATACTTTTGGCGCCGAGCGTCATCAGCACCGCGAGAAAATACGGATAGAGCGGCGCTTGGTAAAACGTCTCCTCCCCATACCACTCACCACCCGCGATCCGCGACGCCCAGTCGTAGTAGCCCTTGGCGTCTCCCATGAGTTCGACGGCCGATGGAACCGCGCCGGTTTGCCAAACGTGCATGAGCCGCAGGATCAACGCGGCTCCGGAAATCAGCAGCAGCGGTCCAGCGAACCTCAGTTTTCCGAGAGCTTGCGTCGTCTTGGGAACAGCCGGATCGGAACTTGCTGAGGCGGCTCGCGATGGCGCCTTTTCTTTTCCCGACTTGGCGGCCGAACTCGAACCTTGCCGGCGTTTCGATCGGGCACTCATCTACGCTCACTCTCCATCGATCGCGACGTTCTCCAGAAACCATTTCGTCGCATCGCGATCGACTCGGATGTGATGATCGCGCAACTTCGGAAAGATGGTCTCCTCCGACGTCTTGAGCCACAGCTTATCGGTTCCTCGGTTGCCCATGTGACAGTCGATGCAATTGTCACTTAACCGTTCACCCAACCGTTGGTGCATCCCGCAATTCTCGACTTGGTGACACTTGATGCATCTTTCCGAGAACAATGCCATGTCGCCGCGCTCCTCTCGGTGCGGGTTGTGGCAGTCGGTGCAAGTCATCTCCGATTGCAGGAAGCAGGGACTCATCAAGAGACGCTTGAGCTGATTGCTGGTGTGAACACTGTTGGCAGAGGTATCGTCCGGCTCGTGGTAATGAGTTGCCAGTTCATCGCCCGGCCGAAATTGGTACGGGCCGGTCTTGAATCGTGAGACACCGGTGTGACACTGACCACAGATGTCGAGTTGTTGCTGACGAGTCAGCTGCGAGGGCGCGGCGATGAACTGAGACTGTTTCTCAGCCGGGTGACTGCGGTGATACTCGACGTGTTGTTTCCCGGGCCCGTGACAGCGCTCGCAGGAGATGCCGGTGATCAACGATTCGGGATCGTACTGATTACGTTCTTCGCCACGCTGGACATAGGTCGTGTGACATTCGAGGCATCGCGATCCGATTTGCCGTGCGTAGGCGGCATCGCCGTCGATGTAGCCCGGACTATTGATCCATTGATCGGCGCTCCGCAGATAAGAGACGTTCATCTGATAAAGACGATCGGCGTCCCAGTAGAGAAAGGTCTGCGCAAGTGTGGAGGAACCGGTGACGACATGAAACGGCACCTCGAACTTCCAGTCATGAAACGAGACTCGCTGGAAGAACTGGTCATCACGGCGAAGCATTTCAAAGAACACTTCCGGGACTTCGGTCGACAATCGATTCTTTCCCGGCTTGAAAGAGCCAACGATCGTTCTGTCGGACGCCAACGCACTGGTCCGGTGGTGCGCTGTATGGAGAAAGTCCGCGTGTCGCTCCTGGTGGCATTCTTGGCACGCCGCAGCACCGACAAAACCGGGGTTCTCGTTGGGGAATTCGACGGTCGCCGGTGGCTTCGGGACGTGACCGGGCGCGAAAGGAATTTCAACGCCGCAGTTGAGGCCGGGATTGCCGACGAGCCAGAAACCTTCAGGTTGAACCTCGGCGATTAAAGACTTGGGCAAGGGTTGACCTTTGCCGGAGAGCGCGAGTGCGTCGAAATCGATCGATTCGCTTTTCGTGGCGTTGGTTTCGACGTCACGCTGACGATTCTCGCGTCGCCGCAGTTGTTCGGCGATGTCATCTTCTTGCGTTCGACCGCCGGGCCAGAAAACCATCGCCCCAATCGCCAACAGAAAAATCCCGATTCCGACGATTCGTAAACTCATCTGTTTGTTGGCTAGCTCTTTGTTCGTCGATGGAGCCGAGTGATTCTCGTCTCCTGTGGCGGTACCGTCCTCGTGCGGCGATGGTTCACCGGAGGCAGCGATGAAGAGTCCGCGTGAACTTGATTGTTGCACATGGACCGGTCAATTCACCCCGACGGAACACCAGGCCCGGGAAATCAATTGGCCCGAGAAACCATTGGGGCCCATAAATCACTCGTTGGAGAAGCAAACCGGAATGGCTCGGCGGGTGGTTCATCCCTACCACGAATGGCGAATCCCGGTGAAGTTGTAGGGGTCGTAGCGGTAATCGACCGCCTCTTTCAATCGGTGAGACAAACTCGCGCCGAGCGAGAATTCACTGCCCGCGCAGGGACAATTATGACGCCACGCGAAACGGAAGACGGTGGATTTGTCCCCATTGAAACAGCGCTTTTGTCGAAGAAAATCGAAAAAAAATCGACACGGGTATAGCATAAGCCCTCCGCGTGGTGAGATACTGGTGGAATAAGCACCGGTCCCGGTGCGCTAGTTCTCTTTCTCTTCCCTTCGTTTTCGGTGACTTCATGAAAAGAATGTCTGTTCGTCGACGAGGCTTTACCCTCGTCGAACTGCTGGTGGTTATCGCCATCATCGGCATCTTGGTCGGTCTCCTGCTCCCCGCCGTCCAGGCCGCCCGTGAAGCGGCCCGCCGTATGTCTTGCAGTAACAACTTCAAGCAAATCGGCTTGGCGATTCACAACTACCACAGCACCTACAAGCGGATTCCGATTCAGCTCACGGGTACCGCCCGGGGTTTTAACGGCAACATCACCTACAACAGTAGCCGTCTTCGCTTGAGCTACCTCGTTGGCCTCTTACCATTCTTCGAGCAGCAAGCGGTTTGGGAGTCGATTTCTGCTCCCAGCACCGAGCTCGCGCCTGGCATCATGACCATGCCGACTCTGGTGAACAACGGCGTTTGGCCGCCGATGGGCCCTGCTCCGTGGCGTCAACAGTACGCGCCGTGGGCGACATCGATCCCAACGCTTCGTTGCCCCAGCGACCCGGGAATCGGTGTCCAGCTCGGACGTACCAACTACGCCGCCAGCTACGGTGATTCGTATAACTACGCATGGACCGGTGGTAAGAACGAAAACGGCTTCGTCCAGAACAGCAATAACGACCTGTTCGACGAAAACTGGATGGCGACTCGTGCTCAAGCGGGTCAGCGAGGTTTCTTCCGCGGTCGTACGCAAATGCGATTCCGTGACGTCCTCGACGGACTCTCCAACACCGTGGCCTGTGGTGAGATCGCCACTTCGCTCGGCCAGCGTGACATCAAAGGCGATTACGTCCGCGAAGTTGCAGTCGGCTTCCCCGGTGGCGGTTCGCACATCGGAGTTCCGATTAACTGTGCCCAAGGCATCCACATCGATCCAGACCGCCCGAACTTCTACTCCGCTCCGCCGGATGCGAACGTCAATGGTGGCGTGAACAATGGTCGTGGCGCGCGATGGGCCGATGGTCAGATTGCTTACAGTGGTGTCCAGACGATCTTGCCGCCCAACAGTCCGAGCTGCGTGCGTAACAACAGCGACGGAAACAGCGGGTTCTTCAGCGTCAGCAGCCGCCACCAGGGCGGTGCTCACATCCTGATGGGTGACGGTGCCGTGATCTTCATCACCGACAGCGTCGAAGCCGGAGACCAAACCGAACCGACCGTGTGTCGCAATGGACCAGCCGGTTTCGAAAACATCGCCGGCGTCCAAAGCCCTTACGGTTTGTGGGGTGCACTCGGTTCCCGAGCGAACGGAGAAACGATCGAAGAGCAACTCAATCAGTAAGATTGGTCGCTTGAGTTCGAACAGCATGACCTCGTCCGCTTGTGCGGGCGAGGTTTTTTTTCCATCCTAGCGGGGCGACCCGCAGTTACTCCTTTCTATGTACGAGACATGAAAAAGATCAATCTCTGCCTTTTCGTTCTTGCCCTGGGAACCTTTTCGATCACCGGATGTGGTGGCGATACGACCCCGCAAGTGAAAGAACAAACGGCGACTCAAGCGGAAATCGATGCTCAGGACGCTGAGTACGAAAAGGAAATGGAGGAAGCCGAAGCCGAGGCGGACGCCGAAGGCGGTTGATCGGCGGACGCTGGCGAGCAAGTTTCCCCGTCAAGCCTTGCTTATTGGTAGCGGCCTAACAGCCCGATCACGCCTCGACAGTGTCCCGTTTGAGACGTTGTTCGGGCGGAGAGAACTTG
>JBCBLJ010000911.1:0-3170 GCA_038520195.1 Planctomycetota bacterium | reverse complement strand
GGTTACCAAGCAAGATCAATTCGTTCCCGCAGCACTAGCGGCTTCCCCACATCGAGGCTTACCGTGAAAAATGTCCTTCCGCTCGCTCTTTTGGCCGTTCTGTGCAACTCGCTCTTTGCCGATGGCCCCAAAGATAACCAGATCGACTCCATTCGAGTGATTCCTCCGGCAGGAATTGAAGTCGACCGCGAGGTCGCCGAAGCGCTGCGAAACAAGTGCCACGACGTGCGCAAACGTTGGGACGAAATCGTCGAAGAGTTCGAGTCGGAAGTCCGCGACGCAAAAAAATGGCAACGGAACGCGAAGGCCGCGCGTTTGGAGAAACTTCGGTGCCTCGGACCGGAAGTCTTGGTTTTTCCGAGAGCCGTCGAACTTGCATTGGAATTCCAGCAGTTCTACCGCGAACGCGACTTCGAAGCTGCCAACGCGATGCTCGACCTCGCCATGCGACGTGCCGAGTCCTGTGTACACCGTCCCGAATGGAATGCCGTAGTCGGCCTGCAGGATACTGCGTCACAGCAGTTGATCGTCGGAGGCTTCGAATCGAAGATCGATGGTTCTCACCAACCCTACGCGATCGTCGTTCCACCTGGTTTTCGAGACGCCGCGGATGTGCGGCCCCGTCGTCTTGACGTTTGGTTTCATGGTCGTGGCGAAACCCTCAGTGAGATGAGTTTTCTGGAAAAGGGCCTTCAAAACGCTGGGCAGTACGCGCCAAATGACACGTTCGTGTTGCATCCGTACGGACGATACAGCAACGCGTTTAAGTTCGCCGGCGAAATCGACGTGCTTGAGGCGCTACGATATGTCTCCAGTCGTTTGCCCGTTGACGAACGCAGAGTGAGCGCTCGCGGTTTTTCCATGGGCGGCGCTGCATGTTGGCAATTCGCGACACATTATCCAGACCGATTCTTTGCCGCGAATCCCGGCGCCGGATTCTCCGAGACGCCTGAGTTCTTAAAGTCGTTTCAAGGCGAAGACCTCTCGGCAACGCCAAGCTATGAACGGAAACTCTGGCGACTCTACGATTGCCCGCCTTGGTCTCGCAATTTGATCCATTGCCCGACGGTCGCCTATAGCGGCGAAATTGATCGACAAAAGCAGGCCGCTGACGTCATGCAAGCCGCGCTCGCCAAGCACCAGATCGACCTCGTCCATGTGATTGGTCCCGAGACGGCCCACAAAATACATCCCGACTCGAAAGCTGAGATCGAGCGGAGAATGGACCGACTCGCAAAGACGGTTCCAACAAGACTGCCAAATGTCATCGACTTCACGACCTTCACGACACGTTACCACCGCTTGCACTGGGTCGAAGTGCATGGGTTGCAACAGCATTGGGAGCGTGGACATGTCGTCGCGCGACGGGATGAGAGTTCCGTCGCCGTGAAGACCCTTGGCGTCACCCACCTCCGCCTGAGTTTCGCTTCAGGAGAATGGGAAGGCGACTTTCCGGCTCGCCCGAAGCTTGCGGTCGATGGGCAGGCACTCAATGCTCCCGCTGTGCGGTCAGACCGTTCTTGGCAGGTCGACTTGATCCGGGACGGTGACCGATGGCGGATCGGACGTCTGGATGAATTGGGCGACCTTCGAAAACGACCCGGACTCCAGGGGCCGATTGACGACGCCTTCATGGATACGTTTGTTTTCGTCACTCCGTCAGGGCGTTCAAAAAGCGACGCGACGGACCGCTGGATTCGAAAGGAGTGCGATCACGCCAAACTCCATTGGCGAAAGCACTTTCGTGGCGACGTCGTGGAAATCAAGGATACCGAATTGACGCCGGAATCCATTGCCGACCGTCACCTGGTCCTTTTCGGTGAACCGGAATCCAATGCGGTTCTGGCTCAGATTCAATCGCAATTGCCGGTGACTTGGACGGATGAATCCATTGAACTCGGAGACCGCACTTTCCCTCGCCAAACAAACGCGATCGCGATGATCTATCCGAATCCGCTGAATCCCGAGCGATATATCGTGCTCAATACCGGATTCACGTTTCGAGAATATGACTATCTGAACAACGCACGCCAAACACCAAAACTGCCCGACTGGGCAATCATCGATACGGTGGAGGGTGCGAACGGACGCTACCCGGGCGAGATTCGCGACGCGGGTTTTTTCGACGAACGCTGGCAAGTTGAGCGGTAGCGAAGGCATCTGCCTGCCGTTGCGTCACAGCGCGAATGAAACTCATTCGTCTTTTACATTCTTCTTGCATTTGATCCACAAGATGACCCGTAGAATCGAAGACGTTGGGCTTGTCTTCAATCACGATTCGGCGGGAGTATGTCATGCGAATGCACGTGAGTTTCTCGGGATGTTTCGTCATTCTCGGAATGGCAGTCTGCTTCTCGACAGTGGACGCCTCGGATGCGGACAAAGAGTCGTTGGGGACAACGATCGTCAACACCGTTCGTGTCAGCGAACCGATCACGTACAAGAATCTCTCCGTCTACTTTCTCCATTCAGATCGTCGGGACGATCGACGATTCCTCACCCTGAATGCGGCACTCGAGAAAGGCTTGGTAAAGGTAACGGAGCTAGAGCAAGAACAAGTGGGTAGGCTCACCATCGAAAACCTCTCGGACGAACCACTCTTTCTCCAGGAGGGTGACCGTGTAACGGGAGGAAAGCAAGATCGCACCATCTACACCAGTCTCATCATTCCTGCGAAGAGCGGTGAACAGCAAGTTCCGACGTTCTGCGTTGAACCGTCGCGGTGGAAACAGGGTAAGAACGGATTGGCCTTCATGTTCAACCGAAACGTTGGCTACGCCGCAAACAACGTTCGCCAGGCGAGCAAGTTGCTGAAGAACCAGGGGATCGTCTGGCAAAACGTTGCACAATCGAAGGCCCAGCTAATGCAGGCCGTCGGCAACTCCGACAAGACCTCCAGTCTCAACGAAGCGCAAGACAGCGAACAGGTGACTCAGGCAACGCAGCCTTACCTTGAGTCACTCGGGGAAGCGGCGACTCGGCACCAAGACTTGGTCGGTTTCGCGTTCGTGCTCAACGGGGAAATTCGCGAGATCAACATTTTTCCTGGGCAGGCGATCGCTGCCGAGATCTTTCCTCGAATGCTTGAGACGTACGCCTTGGAAAAATGTTGATCTCGCGAATTTCCCCGTTGAGCACGAACGCGAAACCGACCAAGTCTTGGTGCCGAG
>JBCBLJ010000220.1:0-10672 GCA_038520195.1 Planctomycetota bacterium | reverse complement strand
CTCGCCTGGACTTCCCACACCAGAGAGTGATCAAATGTCAGTTGTTCGAGGATACCGCGACGCAGTCGATAGACTCGTGAATCACCGACATGGGCGATGACTGCCCCTTGTGGTAAGAGCGCCAGTGAGCTGGCGGTGGTGCCCATGTTGTGGAATTCAGGGTTCTGTTGGCCCCGCTGATAAATCTCCTCATTGGCAACGTTTACGGCCACGTGCAACGAATCCTTCGCGTCGGAGATGCCGTCGCGAAAGTAGTTCATGGCGATCAATTCGGTCGCCATGCTGCTGGCCAACTCGCCGGCCGCGTGAGCTCCCATGCCATCGGCGACGATGTACAAATGCCCCCGAGATCGAAACCGATCCGCCGACTGTGCCGGCACGACGGAATGTGAATCCTGATTATTGGTGCGGCGCATTCCCACATCGGTGCGCGCCGCGCTGACAACGCCAGGCTTCCAGTCTTCGGAGTCCGATGAATTATCCAATATCAACTCTCTGGGATTTCCTGATGCCAAAAACCGTGTTCGACCGAAAGGACGTGCCGAGACAGGTGGCGGTGTAGTGTTCGTCATCAATAAAGTGTCTTTGGCAACCGAGCATTCTATTTCCGGCGGCGGATTCCACAAAGTGCCGCACGAAGTAAATGACCGTCGCGTAATCTCGGTCGCCTCGATCTCGATCGTTTCACCCGACGGTGGCCGTTCTTTTTGAACGCTCGCGTCGATTGTCACTCGCGGCCCCGATTCGCTTTTCGATGGAGCGACGATGGTTTGCCGCAAAGTGCGACTCCGCCCACCGCTTCACGCGGATTCACGACCAGGGGACCGCACCTCCCCACACACCGGTAAACAACTGTTCGCTCAGCGGGTTCCGTTTCCGAGCGGCTCTTTCCCGCTGGACCATCTGCTCTGCTTCCGGTGAATCCGCCGGCTGGGTGCTTGGATAACCGATCGCGATCGCGGTGGCGGGCTCGAATTCCTCGGGGATCTGGTACTCCGCTCGGATCTGGCTCAGGTTGATGCCCGCCATCTGGTGGACCTGCAGTCCGAGGGCGGCGGCCTGAATCGAAAGCAATGACGCGGCTTGTCCGAGGTCGTGAAGTGCGACTCGATTCGGTTTGTCGTTTCGCGAAAACTTGGCGCGATAGGCCGTCAGCACCAGCGCGCCGGCGTTACTTGCCCACGGACGGTTGGCTTCCATGAGACAGTTGACGGCCCGTATGAATTCGTCGTCTTGGTCTCGAGTGGCGACGATCCAACGCCAGGGCTGCTCATTGAAACTACTGGATGCCCAGCGAGCCGCCTCAAAACACTGCGATAGGAGACTCGTTTCGATCGGCCGCGGTTCAAACCGGTAGGGACTCCAACGTCCCGAGATGGCATCGATCGTGGGGTGTTCCGTGGGATTGATCGTCATCGGCGTCGCGTGCGCGGAGGAGGTAACCGTCGTTTGCCCGACAGTTGCGTCCATAGCATATCGACTTCGTCGCTCCGGTGGGCCGCCGATCGATCAGGGTCGCCGCGAAATCGAGACCAAGCCGCGTTCGTGCCGATTGGGGAACGCCGCCATCTCGCGGCGCAGGATTACCAGGGGGTTGGCTTCGGATTGTGCCGCGCTTCGAACGCAGCAACCGAGCAGCTCTTGGCCGACACCGTCACTCTGAACGCCCGCGCCGTAGGCGAGCAGCGTTTCCCCCTCGCGCAGATGAAACTGCGAGTGGTGTGCTTTCACGTCGATCGCACTGGCCAATGGCGGAGTGCCGGTGGGGACGAGGGGGCGATACCCGTAACGGCTCGCGATGAGTCCATTGATGGAGCCCGCCGACGCGATCTCACCCTCTCCGGTTTCTGGATCGAGTCGAGCGTAGAGCAGCGACACCAGTTGCTCGCCGGTGCTGGACTGCCAAAGGGTGTCTCCGATTCTTCGCATCAGCTGGGCTGGGGTGTGTCGGTAACCGCAGTGTGCCGTGATCGCGGCCCGCGCGGTCGCAGCGACCAATGCTCCGGCCGCGCCGGTTTCCACGGCTTCGGCGATCGCAAGCATGATGGATCCATCTGGAAGCACATCCCAGGCGTGCCATCCGATCGCCCACGGGTGAGGCGACTCGATCATTCCATCCACGTGCCAGCCCTCGGCCAACGCGTTTCCAATCGGCAGCGACGCATGTTGCCACTCCGACAGGTCACGCAATGCATGCCTTGATGTCTGAGCCTGTTCATCACGACGGTTTTGACTCGCCTCGGAGAGGACCAGCGTGATCAACTGAGACGTCATTTTCGCGATCGCCGCGTGTGATTGATTCAGCGGCAGCGGCGATTCGCGGAAGAACCACATGGTTCCGACGGGTAAGTCCCCGCGGAACAGCGCCGTGCAGATCGCCGCGCCGGCCTCTTCGGGTGCGTTCCAGGTCGCTCCCGTGATGCCGGTGAGATCGTCGATCAGCACCGCCTCTTGCACCAACGCTTCAAGGTCACCTCGACTGCCACGCAGCATTCGAGGTTCTGCCGTCAATCGTTCCTCCGGCAATCCGACCACCGCACGCGTTTTGAGGTACTGTGTGTCATCATCGAGCATGTAGATCGCTGCGGCATCGAATCCGCACGCGGTGATCGCCGTCTTCAGCGCCTGGTCGACTCTTTTTGCGGCGGCCTCGACTCGTTCCGGCGCCAAGCTGGTTGCGACAGTGGCGGCCAATTCGACTTCGCTGCGGCGAAGCGACGAACGGAGTTGCTCGAGTTCCTGCGACATCTCCTTCGCGACTCGCGCCAGCGCGATCGCTTCGGACTCCACGACCACAGGGGAGTGGGCGACGTCGTCTTCGGACTCGACCGCGCTGGGTTTCACCCGAACGAGGTTCTCTTGTCGTTGATCGACACGCCACCCCGTTGCGGATGTAAAAACATCCCAAAACCGCTCGCTGGACGGAGCGTGCTGGACTTTCGCGGAGGCGTCTTCACCGCGATGCAGTTTGAGGTACGAAGGAACGGGAGTGTTCACGATGGCGGGCCTGGCAAACGGATGGTCTCAAGTCTCAGAGGACGTCTTTGATCACCGGATAGGTGAGACGTCGGGGGCGATCCGTGCCAGCAACCGACCTCAGGAAGGACACTCCTGAGCGGTACCGTGTGCATCGACCGTCTCGCCAGAGCCATCGAGTGGAATGGCCGTCAAATCCGGCGAAGCTTATCGAGCGCTAGCGCTGATCGTTACAGTCCATTCGAGTCGCAAGGCGGCCGTGATCGTCGCGCCGTCAAAGGCGCGACGGGCAAATTCGGAGAGATCGGTATCAACCCGTCAGCTGTGTCGCTTTGGAAATAGCCGCGTTGAGAGGGCGGAGCTGTCGAATTTGAGCTGTATTCGGCGCGCGTTTCCATCCTGACGGGAAAGGACCTCCCATGAATCATCAGTTGACTCTTCGTCTCGTTGTTGTCGCTTTCCTGGCGACCGTCGCAACGTCCGCGTCGGTGTTCGCCCACCATCCGGACTCCCGCAATCTTGAAGTTCGCCAGCGAGTCGACTTGGTCGGCCCGATCGGCAATCGTTTGCCGCCGGGTCACCGACGGAAATACAACCGACCGAACCGTTGGGCCGGATGGGTCGCGTATCGGATCGCACCCTCGAGCCAAGAGGCCATGTCTTGGCACCGAGCTAAGCACAACGGTGCGTACGAAAAACCTAAAAATGCCAAACGGATCGAGTACCACTACTTCTATCCCAAACCCTGGGAAGTGTTGCGGATCGGAGCACGATCGAGCGTCACGCAAGGCCGGGAATCGACGCCCGCGAATACCGATTACATGCCGTCTCCTTTGACGATTGAGGACGAGACGATCATCGAAGAACTCGCGCCGACTCCGCCAAGCGTGACGTCAGACGAGAGCGGTGAAGAACTGGCGCTGCCACCGGTGCCGAAGGGCTAAGGCGAGTTTCACGAGTTGAAGGCGGGTATCACGGCGCGCCACGGCAAGGGCTCCGTTCGTGTTCGATCGATTCCCCACGGGGTTGGACGATGCTTTCTAAGGTCACTCGTCCCCGGCGCGATTCGATTTGGCTGTCGCCAGTGTTGTCCAGCTGATTGAGCCTGCCGGCACGCCTTCGGCCAGCACGCTCGCGACGGTCGTGCGCGGTTTCATGGCGGACGTTTCACGCAAGCCGACCGCAATTCGGAAAATTTGACGGAACCGTCAAAGTTTGCCCCGTCCCACTCCGATACCAAACTTCGGACAAGTTCTCTCCGCCCATCGCGTGATGGCTGAGGAGAACTTGGTGGGGGGCTTCCAATTGGTTGCCCGTTTCGGACTCGTCGTCGGTGTGATCCTCCTTCACGTCGATGTCGAACTTCGTCACGGCCTAGGGAAGCTCAGGGCATGAATCGCTCGCTGTTTCGTTTCACCGCGCATCTCCAACTCGCGCTTGCGATTGTGTTGGCGACTGGATGTACGCCGACGCAGCCGTTCTTTTTGAACGAGTCGCCCGATTTGGAACACTATCTGGATACCGCGACGGCGGTCGAGTATCCCGACGTTGACGTCGCCAGTCTCCCCGAAGCGGTGCAGTCTCGCGCGCCGTTAACGATCGGCAATCACGACTACGAGTTCTGGGATCTGACGCTGGAAGAATGCGTCTCGATGGCCCTGAACAACGCACGATTCATCCCCACCACCGGTGGCGTCGCCGAACTGCGTCAGAGCATTGCGGCGCAATTCGTGAGTGGATCGCCCGAGCAATTCGGAAGCGTTTACGACGTCGCGATTCAGCAAACCACGACGCAGTCGATCCCGTTGACGACCGACGGCAATGGCAATCGCCTGCTTCCTCGCGGTGCCGTCCGAGCCAACCAAGTCGGCGGCGTAGAAGACGCGCTGGCCGAGTTCGATGCGGTGGCCAGCGGTTTCATCGATTACTCGACCACCGACCGACCGCAGAACGTCGGTGCCTTCAATGTGATCAACCCGCAGTTCATCCGCGCTTACAACGCGACCCAACAAGCGGCCCTCAGCAAGCGGTTGGCCACCGGCGGCGTCGCCACACTTCGCCAACAGACGATCTACTCGAACAACAACACGCCCATCGGTCCCAACTCACGAGCGGTGACCAGTGACTGGACATCGATCTTGGAGTTGCAGGTTCAACACCCGCTGTCGCGGAACCGAGGAACCTACGTGAACCGGATCCCGGTCATGTTGGCGCGACTCAACGAAGATATCTCGATCGCCGAATTCGAAGCTCAGACGCGGAACCTCGTTCGCGATGTCGAAGTCGCATACTGGGATTTGTATTTGGCGTATCGAAACGTCGCAACAACCATCATCGGGCGTAACAGTGCGATGGCGACCGCGCGCTTCGCCTACCTCAATAGCGAAGCCGGAACGGGGACACAGCAAGAAGTCGCGCAGGCCAAGGGACAGTACTTCACGTTTCGTGCTCGACTGGAGGCCGCACTGGCCGGATCAAACCTCCCCGGCGATGATCGGCTGGGCGTCTACGGACGCGAACGGGCCCTGCGAGAACTACTTGGGTTGGCGCCGACCGACGGACGTTTGATTCGCCCCATCGAGGAGCCATCGCTGGCGCGAGTCCAGTTTGACTGGGAAGAAGCCAAAGCTCAGATGCTGTATCTGATGCCGGAACTGCGACGCTCGAAGAATCTTATCAAGCAGGCCGAACTCGAAATCGCTTCGGCCAAAAACAACATCCTTCCCGAAGTGAACCTGTCGCTCCTGTATCGTTGGGTCGGCGTCGGTGACTCACTCGGGCCACCCGAAGGCGGACGGCTTCCGTTCCCCGCGGACAACAGTAGCTCTCTGGCGTCGCTCGCTTCGGGCGACTTCCAAGAAGGGGCCGTGCGATTGGAAGTCTCTCAAGCCGTCGGTGTTCGTCGCGAAATGGCACGGATTCGTCGGGCCCAATTCCAAATTCAGCTGACTCGGACGTTCCTCGAAGAAGCCGAACGCTTTGCCGTGAGCCTGTTGAGCGACGCCGTTTCCAAGACCGCTTCGCATTACCAGTTAGTGCAAACACAAGCACAACGATGGCAGGCGGCCGAGCAAGAAGTCGAATTGCGGTTGCTGGAGTATCAAAAGGGTCTGACGCCGGTGAATGTGGTTCTGCAAAGTCAGGAGCGTCAAGCCGAAGCCCAAATCAACTACTACCGGGCACTGACGGAGTACAACAAGTCGGTGAACTACGTCGACTTCCTCAAGGGCACGTTGTTGGTCAACAGCAACATCGCCCTCGGCGAAGGCCCCTGGAACAGCAAGGCGTATTGTGATGCCCTCGAACGGGCTCGTGAACGTTCGGCCGGATACGAATTGCAATACGGCGTGACCCGCCCCGGTGTGATCAGTCGTGGTCCGGTGCGGAGTCCGGATTCGATCACCGGAATGGAAGACTTCACCGACTCGCTTCGAATCGATGGGCAATCGACGCTGTCGCCGATGGACGCTCAGCCGATGCCATTCGATCTGGACCCCGGAAACTCGATTCCGATGATCGAAGACATGCCACTGAATGAATTGGGAACGCCCAGCGAATTGCTCGCACCACCCGTTCGCGATTCCGTTGACCCGCCCGGCAGTCCCATCCCGATGCCGGTCCCCGAGGGCGACAACGTGATGAACCAGCCCGTGGGATCGAGTGTTCGTATCAGCAACGCTCAGCCGCAACTCGTCGCCCCGATGAGCTACGAGACTCAGGGCGCACCTCAACCGGTCTCCAAGAAGCCAGTGCCACTGCAAAACTGAGCTTCAACCAATCCATCCGTTGGGCGGAGGAATCGCGGGGTTGGCCGCCTGGCTCAAGTGCCACACCAACCCTGCCACGAATGGCTCGAGTCGCATCTACGGATGCCTCGAGCTTTTCGTCGTTTCGAGGGGCGTGATCGGGTTCGTAAACAGGAACGCGTTGAGAGTTGAGAGTTGGGAGGGGACCACAGAGGACACGAAGGGACGAGTTTCGTTGGAGGTGAGGGTGAAAGGAGGTGGCTGCTCCAGCGGATTCGTCTGATGCGGTCGATCCGGCCGATGACGGACAGCTTCCCATCCGATAACCGATCTAATCGGAAACCTCGTCATAGATCAGCTCCTCCTCGATCCAAATTCGAAATCGACGTATCCGCAGTCCACGCGAGAAGTCGATCTTCATCTCGCCTGATCGCTCCCGAGGGTCGATCTGCGCCGGCAGTGAGAATTTCGCTTTGTTATGAATCCAGAGCCAACTGATCCGGTGCCAGACTCGCCGTGAGCCGATGTCGATGGTCTGTCGAAACCACCATGCGGAATAGACGAATTCGAATTCCAACGGGTGAGCGACTTCGATCACGCGATACAAGAAACTGCCGGCAACACGCCGACAGTGGTCGCCGTGTACTCCTCCCTCGATCGGTGTCGTAGGGATCACGGCAAAAGGGTTTACTCCGGATGTTTGGGCCATCTGGGATAAACGTGAGGGGAGATACTTGAAATCGGATTTCGCTAAACCTAGGGTAGCAAGCTGACTATCCGTCAACTGTTGAATTCACGAATTGGAGCTGTTTCCATGCGGTCCGCTTTCCTCCTTGGGCTCGCCATCCTTGGTTCAATGACGTTGTCCTCGATTCCAGCGTTCGCGCAAGAGTTTGAGGAGCTGAAAGTAGAGCCCGCCGCCGAAGCGGCCGAAGCCGACATGTATCCCACCGTCCGTCAGTGGGTCATTCTCGATGAGTCGCGACAGTTCCGTGGCCGTCTGGTGACGCCGGGTTGGGAAGACGCTCCCGCACCCGTGGTTGGGGCCGATGTGATGGTGACCGGACCCGACAATGTCGTCCGGCATGCAGAAGGCGTGACCAACACGATCGGCGAATTCGTCGTCGCGGACTTGGAACCCGGCATCTACACGCTGTTTGCGGCCAGCCCCAAAGCCGTTGCCTGCACCGCATTGCACGTGATTGGATCGAACGACGGTGCTGGAAAACAGTCCGAGACGCTGACGGTTTCGGCTGCCAAGATCAGCCAAGAACGAATTCTTTCGGCGATCAGCCGCTATCTGACCAAGAGCATCAAGCGGGCAATTCCGATGGATGTTCCCCACGCCCAAGCCATGACCGACAACTCCGACGCCGGTTCGGGCTATCGAATCGTTCAGACCGATGGTGGCCTCACCGGCCGAATCCTCGGCACCCAAACCGCTGGCGCACCGCTGATGAACGTTCTGGTCTACCGCGGCGGTTCGATGATCGCCAAGACGACCACGGACGAGTCCGGCGAATTCTTCGTCTCGGACCTCGCGCCGGCCGCCTACGGATTGGTCGTGATGGGACCACAGGGTATGGCGATCATGGGAATCGAATTGCTGCCCGAGCCCAACGGGCTCGAGCTGACTCAAAACAGCGCCGGACGTTACTTCGTCAACGCGCAGACAGAGGCCACGTTTGCCATCCAACTGGCGCCCATCGCCCAGGATTCTCCTGAACTACAAGAGATCGAAACTCCGCAGGACAATGACGCCGTTCCTGCTCAGCCACCCGCCGCGGGAGATCTCTTGCCCCCGACTCCGTTGCCGCCGCTGACTCGCGGTGGAGGCGGTGGTGTTGGCGGTGGCGGTCCCGCGGGAATCGGCGGAGGCGGTGGTTTGGGAGCGATCGGCATCGGAGCGATCGGTGCCGGAGCAGCGGCCGCCGCGATCGATGATGACGATGACGCAATCGTTCCCCCCGCGGCTAGTCCGGCGACCCCATAGTCCCGGGCAGGGTTTGCGATTGCCCGCGGGATCGGGCAATTGCCGTGTTCCCACACATCACAGGATTCACGGCGGCGCGTGAATCGCGCGGTTGTTGTGGCGGCGGCAAATTCTTGACCTCGGCGAACGTGCGGCCCCGGCTAAACGGGGTTGCGGCTCTGTTAACGCCTGTTCGTGTGTTCATTTGGCGGGCGCAAGCGGAAATGCTTGCAAACAAAGCCCCCTATCTTGCCAATTTTCCCTTACCAGCGTTGAAATCGGCAATTGCGGCTCGTATAGTCGGATGTCCCGCGGGCTACCCGTGTGGACATTCGCTCAATTAAACGGACAAGGTCTCTCAATGAAACGGTTCATGTGTTGTTTCGCAGCTCTTTTGGTTGCTTGCTCTGCCCAGTCAGCTTCGGCTGCCGATGTGATCCAGAATCAATGGGTCAGGGCCAACCAAGACGGCATGGTTCAGGGCCGCGTGGTGGTCCCGCGCTCGGAAGGCATCTCGGCACTCCGCGATGGCGTGGTTTCCCTGGTCGATGAGCGTGGCATGTATGTCGCTCGCGATGTCAAGTCGGACCAAACCGGGCGTTTCGAGTTGGAAAACGTCAAGCCTGGCGTCTACACCCTGATGATTAACGGCGATGAAGCATTCGCTTGCTGTGCGATGCACGTCGTTTCTTCGAACGTCGCCGTTCAGGACGAGTTTGTGGTTGCGGCCGGTGCGATCGACTACGAAGTGGTCCGCAGTGCTGCGGTTCGCTACCTGCCGGCCGGATCGAAGCAGAGCTCAGCGGTTAGCTTCGACCCCTCGGTGAACCCGATGGCAACGGACCGAGCGGTCAGTGATGACTGGTTCCGCGTTCGACTGAGCGATGGTGGCTTGAAGGGTGGTCTCAGCCGAGCCGGATTCGCTGAAGAAATGGCGGCCCCGAAAGCAAACGTTCTGATCTTCCGTGACGGCGTTGAGGTCGCTCGAACGTTGACCGACGCGAGCGGCAAGTTCTTCATTCCCAATCTTCCCACCGGCAGCTACTCGGTGCTGGGTTCCGGCGAATTTGGATTGGGCGTGGTTGGTTTCGAGTTGGTCGACGAAAGCTTCACCGCGGCGAAGGTTCAGCCGAAAGACGCTTCTCGCCTCGTTCAGCAACCCGGTGCGGCGTCGGATGAGCTCGTGTTGCAAGTTGCTCCACTCCCTGGTGCCGGAGAAGTGATCGAGGAGCGAGTCATTGACGAACAGATCATCGATCTTGGCATTGTCGACGACGGTGGCGTTCTCCAAGGTGGTATCGTCGGTGGCGGGCCGATCGGCGGTGGTCCCGCCGGTGGAGGCGGTGTCGGTGGTCGTGGTCGCCTGCGTGGCATCCTGCCCATCGGACTTGGCGCCGCAGGCCTCGCGATCGCACTTGCCGATGACAGCGACGCGATCATCACTCCCATTGAAGCGAGTCCCGCGACTCCGTAACTTCGGATTCTAAGGTAAACATTGCCGGTTTGAGCGAGCCGGCAGAACAAAGCCGCGTGGCAACACGCGGCTTTTTTGATGTGAGGTGTATCAAGAAACTTTCCAGCGCGCAACAATCATGGGTCGAGACGGTGATCGATCTGGTCGCCCTGCAACCTTCTGAACCTCCTTTCGTACGCGCCACGCATGAGTACTGCGGTAACACCGGAAATCACCCAGGCTGCTTCCGAAGCTCTGGATCGATTGAATGAACACACCCTCAAAACGGTGCACTGGCACTTTAGTGAGGAGACGGGGAGCCCGTTTTGGCTTGGCAAGAAGTCGGAATTGAATTTTGATCCGCTCACAGACATCAAGTCCTTCGACGATTTGAAGAAGTTCCCGCACTTCGAAGACGAATGGCTCCGCGGAGGACCGATAAGTCGTTGGGTTCCAAAGGGGCATCAAGGCAAGCCGACGTACGTGTTTGAGACCGGCGGTACGACAGGGATTCCCAAAAGCCGG
>JBCBLJ010001014.1:0-2574 GCA_038520195.1 Planctomycetota bacterium | reverse complement strand
GGGATCTCATCGAGCTTGCGTAGGCACCGTGAAAGTTGCGCGACTTGAAAAGATTCAATCGCGACCAATTCGGACACCGTGTCTTCTTTCCTGCCGTTGTGAGTGCAAGCGTGATACCCGCGAGTGACACCCTTGACGTCGGTGTACTTCAATTCCGGAGAGAAACCGATCGTTGCCACCCGTGTCAAATCGGTTTGAAAAGCGTACGCGACCATGTCGAAAACCGAGTTGTATCGATGATCGATTGTGATTTCCCCGCCCTTGAAGTAGCCCGAGAGGTCGAACTGGGGTTTGTCTTTGTCGACCCACTGTTGCCGATCAACCAAGTTTCTCTCCAACTCACGAAGCGAATTGGCGTAGAGATCCAAACGCACTTGGTCATTCTTGGACGCCCGCTTACGAACGCCGGTCAATTGATGCCTCACCGCGTCCAGAACGCTTCCGTTCTGTTGCAGCAACCGACGGCGCTCGTCGCGTTGCTTGGCCGTGAGATTCAGAAAGAGATGATCATACATCCTTTGGACATCGGTGAAGGGTTTGATGTCGACGCCGTTTGCGTTCCAGCTCAATCGAATGCTCCGTTCCAAACACGCGTTCACCGACGCGAACCGAGTGCTGCTTGCGGTTCGTCGAGCCACGATCTGGTCGATCGACATGTTCTTTTCCGGGAACGCGGCACTGGTCTCCGGTAGCACGCCGCTAAGAAATGCGATCTCACGGCCATGACCGCTCTTCATGTTGTGGTCAGTGTGGGAAAGGATGCTCACGCGGTCCCGCAGCCAACTGAGTGAGCGAAGCGTCTTGGGGAATTGAAAGTCCTTCCCAAACTCCTTCGGAAAGAAGTGGTCGGGATGTGCGCCGAACGGGTTCCCGACGACGAGCAACCTCTTTGCCCTTGCTGACGACTCGGGAACGGCCGCGGAAACCGCATTTGACTCTAGAAGCGGCAGCGAAAGGCCACCCCCAGCGGCGGCCATGAGCGATCTGCGATTCAACATCCCGAGGTCTCCGTGAAGAAAGGTCTGTGTTGCGATCCTATCCTGCCAACGCCCCAATCCTGCCGAACATTCGTCGAGTGGCGCGCGGAAAAATCCACTCCGACTTCATGTCTCGTTCCGTCACGGCTTGGTGGACAGCTGACGCCGCTGCTCGTCCGTCAGCAGCCTGCGGATTTCTGACTTGAATCGATTGGAACACCCCTTCGTCTTGCGGAATGCGTCGCGCTGAGTCTCGCTGATACCCGCTCGCTTCTGCAGTTCTAGCCAGAACTCATCACCAGTCAGTCCACTGTTCTTGAGCGACTTAAATGCGACGTCTCTGCGTTTGATCGTATCCTTCACGATTCCAGCCGACTCCCGCAACGCAAGGACCTCGGCTTTGTAGTGTCGGCTAAGTCTGTCGAACTCGTCCAGCTGAAGGGGTGTTGGAGCCAAACGCTGAATCTTGTCGAGCAGCAGCTTTGCGCCGAAAAGATGCCGAAACTCTGGACGCGTCCCTGAAAACCGATAGACGCCGGTTTCCTTCTCCCATGAAACCAAACGCTCCGTCAGTCGGTCAACAGTCTTCGGATGCTTGAGGGCGATATCCCGCTCCTCGCCTACATCCTGTGCGACGTCGTATAGCTCGGTCTTTCCACTGCGGTACACCAGCATGTTCCAGTCGCCCTGGCGTACCGAGGCGTACAAATCTTGATACGCTCGATAGCCAATCAACGGCACACCGCGATTCGGTGGATCGTTTCCATGGATGATCGACATCAGTGATTGGCCGTCCAATTGCGAATATGCCGCGGCGTCACCGCCAGCTACCTCGACCAACGTCGGAAACAGGTCCGTCGATGACACCGGGATTCTGCAAAGTGCTCCCGACCGCGTCACACCTGGGTAGTGAATCAGGAATGGAACGCGTGCGCCTCCTTCGCACAACGTGTCACTGCGTTTAGTGCCGCGAAGTGGGCTGTTCGAGTACAAGCTACCCTGGTCTGAAAGGAAAATGAGAACGGTATCGTTCGCGATCTCCCTCCGCATGAGCGCCTCGCGAATGCGGCCGACGGACTCATCCAACGCCTTCACTTGCGCGGCATACACGGCTTCCGTCTTCTCGTACCCCTTCCGCCGGAAGTGCTCCACTAGATCGGCGCGGCCAACTGGCGGTCGATGCACTCCGTAGTACCAGAGGGAAAGCATGAACGGCTGACTGTGACCAGAATCACGGATCAATCTGACTGCCTCATCGGTCAGCGTATCCGTCAGATGCCCCTCCGTAATGTGATCCAGCACGTCGCTGTTCGCAAAAAAGGGCGCGAGGTAGGACTTCGGATGACCAAAGTTTGTAGTGCCAAACTGGGAGTCAAAACCCTGGTGGACCGGATGGTAGGGATCGTGCCCGAGATGCCACTTACCGATGAAATGACTGATGTAGCCAAGCGTTGCGAGCGCCTCAGCATAGGTCTTCTGCTCCAATGGCAACCAATTTCGGCTTGGGAACCCTGCCGGATCGGTTTCTAGCTGATGGAACTCTTGGTCAGTTCGCCCGAAAGCGCCAAGGGCAATTCCGGATTTGACGCTTTCGGGC
>JBCBLJ010001212.1:0-1507 GCA_038520195.1 Planctomycetota bacterium | reverse complement strand
CTTGGATGCCATTGTGCAACTCCCGAAAAAGGGCGTCGCGAAGGCGATCCGAATCCCATCGAAACAAACAGTTTCAAAAATGCTTCAAATCCCCGTCAATGCGGATGCGGTTCGCCAAGAGAACATCAACGAGGACAACCGCCTGACGATCCTCGCCGCGAAAGAGCATGACAAGGATTCAAAGACTCGAGTCTACCGGTGTCTCACTCACTATCGCGGTCGTCCGGTTCACCTGCAGTGGATCCACGGTCCTGTATCGCTCGAGGCCGCGGCGCGTGCTCAGATACAGGGAGCGTTCAATGACGTGAACTTCAACGCGCCGAACCAACAACCCGCGATACAGAATCGTAATCGCAGGGACGAGCGCCGAGACTAAGGCTCTGCGCCCAGATCAAGGTTCACTTCCGACCATTCATGGCTGTGTGTCGGGACTTGCGGCACTCGGTGGCTGCCACGGTGCATCACGATTATCGCTCGCGGCCGCCAAGATCGCGACAGCGCTCGGCACGACCGGTGATGCCAAAAAGCCGCCTTGAATTCCAGCGCCGCCGGACGGCCCGCCACCCACGGGACCGCCACCGATTGGCGGGGACGCGGATGCAACGATCCCCTCGCCAGGAGTCTCCAGTGCTACGGGTTCGAGTTCCGTTTGGAGAACCTGCTCGCAACACGAAACAAGAGGTTCGCAACAGGGGATCGGGGTCGCGATTGCGTGGCAGCACGGAATGACCTGCATCGCAAAATCGCTTGCGAATGCCACCTGGTTCACCAATCGGCCGTTCGCGGTCGACGCAACCTTCGGGGAATCGGCCACCAATTCGATTCCCACCGCGCCGAGTCCGTCGGGCCCGACGGTTACGACCGTGTAGTTGCCCGGGACGAGATGTTGAAACTGAAAACCGCCGTCGGTCGCGGTGACCTTGTGGTCGACGCGTCTCCCATCTTGATAGAGAAAAACGTTCGCATAGCGGGCGGGTGTAAACTCCGTTGTCTTGGCGTCACGTCGCACGGATGGCGCATAAATGTGCCCAGTCATCGTGCCTTGTTCGCAACGGATCGCGGACATGCCGGATTTCGCGTGTTGCGAAAGCATTGCAGAGGGAGGCAGCTCAACCGACGCTAGGTGTTTCTCAAGGGGTAGGTAGCCTGCGATTGCTGACTCAAAATCACTCTTGCTCACATTCCCACAAGAGACGATGCCTACGCTTGGTAACACGTGTTCGGAGGATGGTTGCGCGACGTGCAACGCTTGGTACCCGAATTGCTCTTCGGCGGACGCCACCAAGGCGTAAACTCCCGGGGTGATTCCATCGACTGTCACAAAACCTTGAGCGTCCGTTTCTCCGCGAAAAGCGACACGATCACTCCCGAAAATTTGGACCATCGTGTTTGGACGCGGCGAGGTCGTGTCATCGTTGTGAGAAACGATTTGCAGCGTTAGCTTACCGTTCCGTGGAGCAAGCCGCCGAAGCCACGCACCCAAGGCTGACGTTGGATCAGTGGCTTG
>JBCBLJ010000736.1:0-4248 GCA_038520195.1 Planctomycetota bacterium | reverse complement strand
TCGAAGACCTTGCCGCGCAGGTCGAGGAACAGATGCGATTGCTTGACCGCCGGGCTGTTTTCGAAGCACCAAACGCCACCGTTCTGTGAGGCAGCGAACAAGCGGTTGCTGCCGTCTTTGGGATAAGTCAATTCCATCAAGCGCAACGGGCGAATCTTGCCCTCGTCATCGACGGGCTCCCATTGATCCCACTTCAGATTCGGGAAGGCTAACTCGCCTTTGAGATCGAGCTTGGCGTCGATCGGCTGCTGGACGCTGCCGTCATCGGCCAAGGACCTGACTTTGATGTTGCGGAAAGAAACCAGATTGCCGTGGTCCTGCAGGCAGATGTGGCCGCTGCCCGCCTTTGCGAATCCCGCGAACTTGGAAAACTTGCTGGCCGCGACACGTCGCTCCCAGTCCTTGGTTCCCATGCGGAACGTGTAGTAGCGAACGCCGTTCACGCAGACTTCGCAGCCACCGGGTGCGATCCGCAGATAGATTTGGTTCCATTGCCCGGGCGGACGGGTCGAATCGATGTTCGTCGGGCCGGACTTGGGCTGATAAAGCTGGTAGAGCCATCCGGCGAGTTGGGCGTCGTGACCGCCGACGTTGTCCTGAATCTGAATCTCGGGCCCGGTGTGCCAAGGGCGACTCGCCTCTTCGGTGACATGGAACATCAGCCCGCTGTTTCCGCCGGGGCTGATCTTGTAATCCAACAACAACTCAAACGCGCCGTACTTTTCCTTGCTGATGATGTCGCCGGCCCCTTTGCCTTGCCGAACGATTTCGCCATCGACGACTTGCCAGCCCGTGCTGACGGCATCCTTCTGGTAGTTCCGCCACTGGTCCATCGACTGTCCGTCAAACAGCAACTTCCAACCCGCGCGCTGCTCGGCCTCGGAGAGCGTGTTGGCGGGCGAAGCCGCGTCCACGATGGAGAGTGACAAAGCGGCGATGACCGCGACGGCGGCGGCCGCGAACGGTTTGGGCAAACGCATCGATCAACCTGATGGCGAGGGGGGAAGGTGGAATGAAGACACAGAGTATCTCCCGAAATCGGCGGTGTCACAATAACGTCCAAAATCGCCGTTCACCGGCCACAAACCGCTTCAATCCCGCTACCAGCGAGCCCAGCGATGAGTCACTTCCACCATCGCGGTCGTGATGCGAGTTAAGTCTTGCGGAGAGATCACCAGTGGAGGGGTGGTGTAGATGCAGTCTCCGAACGGACGCAGCCAGATTCCTTCGGCAAGAAACTCATTCCGCAGCCGGTCCACATGGTCGAGGCGATCGACTTGAATCGCTCCCACGGCACCCTTCACGCGCACATCTTGCACCCGCGGAAGCGATCGACAGACTTCGAGTTCCTCTCGGAGCTGAGATTCGATCGCGACGACCTGGGCGAACCGCGGCTCGCTCTCGAACAGGTCCAGCGATGCATTGGCCGCCGCACACGCAAGCGGGTTGGCCATGAAGGTCGGCCCGTGCATCAAAGCGGACGCTGCGTCGTCGGACCAAAACGCCTCGAACACTCGCCGCGTCGCGACCGTCGCCGCCATGCCGATGGCCCCTGCGGTCAGTGCTTTTCCCAAGCAGAGAATATCCGGAACGACGTCGGCGGCTTGGACCGCGAACATCGTTCCCGTTCGGCCAAAACCGGTCGCCAACTCGTCGGCAATCAGCAGCACATCATGTCTCCGACACGCGTCGTCGATCGCGCGCACCACCGCCGGTTCGTGAAACCGCATTCCACCCGCACCCTGCACCAGTGGTTCGATGAAAACGCCCGCCAACTGGTCGCAGTGTTCCTCGAGATAGCGATCGAATCGATCGAAGGCTTCGTCACTGCGCGGCAACTCGCAGTGCGTCTGTTTCAGCAACGCGGACCCGAATGTCGCATGCATGCTCCGCTCGGGGTCGCACAACGACATCGCGCCGGTGGTATCGCCGTGATAGGCATGGTGAAAGGCGAGGAATCGATGCTTGCGTGATTGGCCGTTATTCCTCCAAAACTGGATGGCCATCTTCATCGCGACTTCAACGGCTACCGAGCCCGAATCGGAAAAGAACACCCGATCGAGATCACCCGGCAACAACGCCGCCAGTCGCTGGGCGAGCGTCAGCGCGGGCTCGTGGTGAACGCCGCCGAACATCACATGCGGCATCTGTTCCAGCTGACGCCGCATGGAATCGATGATGTGTGGCTGGTTGTAGCCGTGGCAAGCCGACCACCAGGACGCGAGGGAATCGATCAGTTGACGGCCATCGGCGAGATACATCCGCACGCCTTCGGTTCGCTCGACCGCCACGGGAGTCGAAGCCGTTTTCATCTGGCAGTACGGCGCCCAAACGTGTTCCATTCCAAGCCGTTGCCAGGGCGGTGTCGAAACGCGTGCGTCTTGTTGGGTTGTCAAATCAGTCGATGCCGTACAGAGTCAGAGTTCAGGGCCGTTTCCATCTGCTCACCACCAGGGCCATCCCTTGCCTCGCTTCACCATACTCTTGCATCAGACGGAGACCACCCCTGACTGGCGCGCCGCCGATTCACCGAGCAACGTCGCGAGCGGAAATCAACACTGGGATTGGCTGTTCGAAACAGACGAGGAAGACGCCGATGACGATGCGTGGAGTTTGCTTACTTGGGCCACCGATCCGCTCGAGCCGGACTGGCTCGAGCGGACAGCACGAACCACTCCTTCCATTGCCGCGATGCGATTGCCGAACCATCGCCGCCGCTACCTACATTTTGAAGGCGAACTCAGCGACGGTCGTGGCTCCGTCCGCCGAGTCGCTTTGGGAGAGTATTCTCTGATCGCAAAGACGGCGGACGACTTCCGGGTGAGACTCAAATCGGTGACGCCTCACGGGGCAAAGTCACTGACGCCATGCGTTCATTTCCGGCGAGCGGAGTCGCTTTGGCGGCTAGAGATCGACGCCGTCGAGTGACGTGTCCCGAGCCCCGCCGCTACGAGGCGACTGTGCGATTCGATAAACCACGCCCCTGGGCTCAAAAGAATCGTCTTGTTCGGTTTGCGTTCGACCGGCCACCGTCAACAGATTCTCGGTAAGTTCAATCCACTCAATCACGACGTCGTCGTTGACCTGATCGGCGTACTCGCCAAGCACATCGATCAGTGCCACCGTCTCGTCCTCTTGTGCTTCCCATCGCAGATTGAGCTTGGTCTTCGACGTCGCTCGATCGATTTTGCTCTGGAACTGATTCAAAGGAAGCGGTAACGCGCCGGCGCGAATGTTGTGTACGGTGACGGCGAGCCGGTTCGGCTGATCGGTCAGCCTCACACTGAGCTCGCAAGAGATGATGGCATCGATTCGTCGGTCTTTGTAATGAGCGGCAAACAACAAGCGATCTTCTTCGATCGCGATCCTGGGATTGCGGAGCCCTTTCGCCTTCAAACGCGGCAGCTTCTTCGGCAGCTGGTCGGCAAGCCACGCGTTGACTTCATCGGCGGCGAAGGTGGCCTGCCACTGACCCGGTGTCTCGACATCCTGCTGAAGCTGTCGGACTTCCGACATTAATTTTTCGCTCGATGCCGCGAGTCGCTCGGGTGACGGTCGCTCGACGGCGCGCTCATAGAACTCCGGAACTTGTTGGGCTTGCCGATAGGCCCACCACGCGGTCGCACCGATGATCAGCAGCAACGCCACAAAGCAAAACGCGATTCGCTTGATCAGACGCATCACCATCCGACTGTCGGTCTCCTAAAAGCGGAGCGGCTTGGGTAACCAGCTTCGAATTCTCTCTGCCACGCTGGGTTTGGGATCGTTATCCCACCCAGGTGACCCGTTGGCACGATCCGCCGAAGGTGACGAAACACGCGAGCCAGATTGTACGCCGTCGCCTGCCCCGGGGTTTTGTTTCAGTTGTTGATCGGTCCTCATTGCAGCCTGATGAGCGACAGTGCGGGACGTCGGCCAGCGGCGGATACGATTCGCAAGTAAATGCTGTGACCAGTCGTTTCGCAGCAAATCGGCCGCTTCCTGGAGCCTTCCCTTCTGCAAGCCCTGAATCGCGAGGAACGCCGAACCCTGCAGCGCCGTGCGTTCGTCTTGGGTCGGGAAATGATCGTGAAGATGAATGTCGTCGATCCAAATCTTTCCCGGTGACAAACTGTCGATCGTCAGCCGAACGAATTCAGTGTCGCCGGGAAAGATTTGGATCGACGACATTCATCTTCACGATCATTTCCCGACCCAAGACGAACGCACGGCGCTGCAGGGTTCGGCGTTCCTCGCGATTCAGGGCTT
>JBCBLJ010000620.1:0-5202 GCA_038520195.1 Planctomycetota bacterium | reverse complement strand
GAAGAACGCCAGAAGAAGATCGACCAGCTCCCCGAGGACATGAAGAAAGTGCTTCGCAAGAAGCCGGAGGAACGAACCGAGGCCGGCAAACGCATGGCAGCGAATCTCGAACTCTCTGTCCGTCCCTCTCCTGACATTCTCGCCAAGAAGCTACCCAAAGCAAAGCAGTTGCAGGGTCTGCAGCTTCTGGCCGAAATCAGCGACCTGCAAAATCGGCTCATCAAGACCGAAGGGTATCGAACCCAGATCAACTACGTTTACTGGGAGAGTCTGGCGCTCGCCGAGCAGGAGGAAAGGACTGTTCGTGCGAGGCGAAAGATCTATGAAGCGGAGCAAGCCAACGCGAATGCGGAGCTCGAAAAGGCCATCGAACTGTACGAAGAAGCCTTCGCGATCTGGGCCGAAATCTTTGACGACTATCCGATCCTTACGATCGATGACTCCGCCGAAGATTTGTTCAACTCGATCCGCCGGTACATGATCGCGATCGATTCGCAAGAACTGCCCGAAAACTTCCCGCTGACAACCTTCGCCACCCTCATGGCGACCAAGGATGGGCTCAATAGCGCGACGCTCTACGAGCAGGTTCGCAATGAGCAAAAGGAGAAAATCGAGTTCCGAAGAGCCGAGTTGGAAAACGAAGAACTCGAACGCGAAAAAGAAGCTCGCAAAGAAGGCGATGGAGGTGACGGTGCCACCGACGACCAAAGTGGCTCCGACGACACATCGGTCATGGAGGCCGGTGCAGATAAAGAGACTGACGACGGATCCACAAAGACCGAAGGCGACGCGGTCAAGAAAGATGGATCCTCGGAGGAAGGAATGAAGGAGCCGAACGCAGCAACGGAAGGCGAATCGGCTCCTTCGGAGACACAAACACCGGGCGATGAGCCGACGGCGATGAAGGATTCACCCGAGGCAGCAAAGCAAGAGCCCAGCGAGCAAGAGCCAGCCAAGGAATCAGCCGGCGAGAACGGCTCCGAGTCAAAGCAGGGCGAAGCGAAAGATTCCGCCGAGCAGGACATGGACAAAGACGCCAAGGAGAAGGCCGAAAAGCAAGACGGCGGAGCAAAGGAGAGTTCAGCGTCTGAGTCAAAGCAAGCGGACGCATCAGAGGGTGGGCCGAAGGACGCGACCGAAGGTGAACCCGCCGAAGGCGAAGGCAAGCCGACAGAGAAAGCTGACGGTGAACCCGAAAGCGGAAGCCAATCGCCCGAACAAGGTGAACCCGCCGAAGCGACCGAGGAGCCCGCAAAGGGTGCAGGCTCCGAGGGAACAGGCGAACAGAAAACAGGCGGAGAAAAGCCCGCCGACGAACCGAAGCCGGAGTCAGGCAATCCGGCTTGACGGTAAAACCGTGGCTATCCAACGCGGTGTCTTTCGCTTGGCGCTCACGACAACCTGTCGTAACGACGCCAATCTTGGCAATGGCGAGCCGCTGCCGCCGGGGTGATCTAGAGTTCGTCGTTAGGACTGAACTTTTTCACGATTCACCGCTACCCCATGTTGCTCGCACCGGAACAATCCGCAACATCCATTCACAACGATCACCTTTTGATCGAGTCGGACACCCCGCGAGAGGTGCGCGATGAGTGTGTTTTGGGCGTCAGTATCCAAGCCACCGCTTGCGCCGACAAAGCAGATGTTCTGTACAAGACAGAGATCTTCTTTCACGAGGAACCGCTGCGAGAGGGTGCCGAGCAGCAGCTGTTACACGTCGAACATCTTTCCTCGGATTTAGAGGAACTCCTTCGATACGCGGATCGAATCGCCCAGCACGCCGCCTTAAACGTCAGTGACTTCGTTGCCCGTCAGGGTTCTCTCCAGTTCGGCGAGGTGATCTTCAGCGCCGACGGCGTCGAATTCATCGCCGGCGGAGCTTCCCATTCAGTCGAGTATGCGGGCGTGGCGGCGGTCGATTCGGTCGATGGAAAGACGCTCGTCTGGCGCACCGACGAACTGGAGCCATTCGCGTTGATCGAAGCAACCGATCCTTGCGCGGCGGTCGTGCGGGAGTCATTGAGAAGTGCGGTTTCGTCCGCTACGCAGCAAACGGATTGGATCGCCGCGGACTCCGATTTCTCCCAAATGGTCGGTCCGATCGAATGTCATCTTCGGTCCTTGGTTCCTTCGTATTCCGCGCTCCGTGGCTTGGCGATCGGGTTCGCCTGCGTGCTGGCGGCAGTTGCCTGGTGGACCGTCCCTCGATATGCGATCTACATCAGCGGTTTACTCGCGGCCGCACTGACGGCGGGAACCGTAGTGCTGACGAATCAAGCAAAACAGAGCGAACTCATTCTTGCAGTCTTCCGTCGCGGATTGACGTTGATGGTAGCATCTGGCGAGGACGTCGTGATCAGTTGGTTGGACATCACCGATGCGAAACTCGAAACACAGCCGCTCGATCATCAGGATCCGCATCGAGAATCGGTCCATCTTGAATTGACGACATCCGCGGAGATTGGGCGTGTGATCCGGCTCGAATGGGAGAGTCATCCGTCGAATCAACTTGCGTTGGCTTACCTGCACGATCAGTTGAGTCGGCGGATCTGGAGGTCGGCTGATCGCGGCAAACGGGCACGGCGTTAAGAACGCTCTCGCCGACGTGCCCGGGTCGGCGATGGAACATTCGCCGGCGTTCTCGCACGAATCGGCGGGTTTGGTGGGTACAAACGCCCCCGAAAAGGGTTTGATGAAAGTCGCCGTGGCGATCGGGAGGAGATACACTGCCCTCCTCGGCGGACAGGAGTCCACCGTCCCTTTTCTGCGAGTACCATGTCGCAACTCTTCACGATCTCGAACGGTTCTGACTTTTTTCGCGTTCCTCGATCGGAACTCGCGTCGGCGCGCCAACGCGGATTCTATCTTCCTCGCGAACGAGGATGCACGATTGTCTCCGACGGGAAACAGATCCTTGAGATCGCGCTGACCGATCTATCTGCTGCGACCAAAGATGGTTTTCGCGACCTCTTGCGGGACGAACACGGCACGCCCGCTCCGCAGTCTGTTGCGAACCGAACGGAAGTGCTCGCAGCGCAAAGGAAGACGGATGTCGCTTCACCCGAACCCTCTGTCTATCGGCAGGCGGAACTGGATCACGAAGAGCGGCACGCCGATTTGCAGCAACGCTATGAAGAGGCGTCATTGGTCGGCAAACTCCCGGCGCTTTTGCGACTGGCATGGTTTGAGTACCAAGAAACGATCTTCGGTCAATTGCGGACCAATGGGCTCAGTCTCGCGATCCATCTCGCCATTCTGATGCTGCTGTCCGCAGTTTGGATGGTCGATCGCAAAATCAAAAACCCAAGCATCATCACCGTCAGTCACAGCGAAGAACAGCCGATCGAAGAGGTCGTCATCGAGACCGTCGAATTCGAAGTCGAGGAACCGGTGGAGGAACCCGTCGAAGAGCCGACGGACTCAATGGAAGTTGTCAACGAGATCACCGAGCAGTTCGTTTCGGTCGACGTCGTCGACGCGTTTGACACCGGGCTCTTGGCCGCGCCCGAATCTGGTTCGAGCGGCGACGGTGACGACATGAAGCCGGCCAAGGCAAAGGTCAAGTTCTTCGGTGCAAAGACCGAGGCGATTGACTTTGTGTTTGTGATCGACAATTCGAACAGCATGTCGCGAGGACGTTTCGAAACGGCTCTGAACGAGCTCGTTAAAGCGGTGAACAACCTGAATCGTCGGCAGAAGTTCTATGTGATCTTCTACAGCGACACGGCCTACCCGCTATTCCATCCTCAGTCTCCACGAACGCTTCTGCCCGCAACGGCCAAGAACAAGCAGTTGCTTGCGAGTTGGTTGCAGACCGTGCCACTGTGCCTGAAGACAAATGGAATGGAGGCGTTGCAACTTGGTTTGAGCCTCAAGCCTGATGTGATGTTTGTTCTTGGCGACGGCGCCTTTACCGACGGTGCCTCAAGGTACTTTACAAAGAAACCTGTCAAAGACGTCGTCATCCACACGCTCGGCATGGAAGTCAATGTAAAGAATGCGATGAGCTTCAAGTCGCTCGCCGAAGCGCATGAGGGCACGTACCAGGATGTCGGAGTGCACCCGCAAGCGGCCGTGTTGGCAAAAAATTATCCGCGGCCGCGGAACAACACTCGAAACGGCGTTTGGGGACTGAAGCTACCCGCGCAGCGTAAGCAAAAGTAGCGCGAGACTTTTGGGCATGTCGAGTTGGCGATCACGTGCGAAATCTCTCAACGCCGGAAGCGCGGCGGCCCCGGAGCAGCACCCCGGTGACGGAGCTTCGGAGTCTGCGGACCCTCTGCTTCACGACAAGTCAAAACCGTCGTCCTCCACCGTGGACGCCTCGCCTTCGTCCGGTGTTTCGGTGGTGCCGGAAGCCTGGCGACCCTTGGACCCGTTGGCTGCATTCGAGTCCGCAGCGACAAAACAGGGTGAGCGGGAACAGCTCCAACGGCGAAAGAATCGCAAACGCATCGCTTGGTTTGAGTGGTTAGCGATCGGTGCCGTTGTCGCGATCCTTTTCGGCTTCGGGGCCCTGCAGTGGAGGGGAAAACCGCTGACGGACGAATCGGATGTCGTCGCCGAAGACCCACCGCATTCACCAGCACGGGGCAACGAGAACGCTGGTGCCGAATCCGATCGAGGGCCCGCGCCCTCGAGCGACTCAGCGTCTTTCGAAGAACGAAAACAAACGGCGATTGAGGGGGTGTTGGAGGATGCCGGCGACGGGTCTTTTGCTCTTGGCGGTACCGCCTCCGTTGAGAACTCCGAACCACTAGTGGTCTCGTCGGTCCCCGATTCAATGTCCGTCGCTGCTCCATCCCCGAAGTCGCCAACGGAGCCGAAGCCAGCGAACGCGAAAACGAAACGAAAGTTCGCTGACGCACTCGAACCCGATGAGATCACCACGATCGCTCGTGCTTTGACGGGGCCGGAACCCCCGACGCCGTCGCGACGAGAACTTGTGTTGCCGATGCGAACGCCGTCGTCCTATTTGTTCAAGCGATTGTACAAGGATGCCTTCGATCAGCACCAGGTTTACCTCGCGGCGAAGAAGTCGGATCCCGGGGACCACGACGATCAACTCCTTGAGAGTATCCAGCTCTTTGAGCAATGCTTGGCGCGTCCCAGCAGCGAGGTGTCCGCGCAGCAGCGACTGCAAATCATGACCACGTTGGCGGGGCTCTATCGCAACGCGGGGCGGCTGTACGACGCCTCGAT
>JBCBLJ010000430.1:0-7016 GCA_038520195.1 Planctomycetota bacterium | reverse complement strand
TGCCCGATACAAATCAATAACCAGCACGTCAGCGAGAAGAGATGTTCGGGCTGACGTCGCAGCTTCGACGTGCCGTGGTATCCATCGCATCCAATATTGTCGAGGGATGTGCACGCGAATCGCAGCCAGACTTTGTTCGCTTTCTCGACATGGCATTCGCTTCGGCTCGAGAAGTGGAATACCAGCTGACCGTTGCCGCTCGCTTGGAATACCTTCCCGCGGATCAAGCAGAGTCGTTGAACCAACAGATCGTCGAAACGTCGAAGGTGCTGTACGGACTGATCCGCTCCCTGCGAAAATCCACTACAGACTAAGGACTACAGACTATCCACTCACTCGTGACGCGTGATTCAACTCGATCACCGATCTCCGCGAAGAACCATTCCAACGGTTCCGTCGACTTACCGGCCGTGCATCCATCGACGATCATAAATGTTAGGAACAAATCCCAGTCTTCGATCAGGTCGAGCAGTCGCTCAAGGCGATCGGTGCAATCGCCTCCATAGCGGTGCTTCTTCCAGAGTGCGTAAGGCTCGTCGTGGAACTGAACCATGTTGAGCAAATCGGGATCGCTGACATACTTCGCCAGGAACTGCCTCGCCAATGATGCGTGGCTCTGCGGATTCGCGATCGCGACGCCGGACTTTGCATCGGGCTTGAACGTGTCGTGTGTGTGAATGAGCACGCGAAGCTTCCCGGTCTCCTCGCTGGACAATAGGGGTTTAAGCCGTTTCAGGTTGTCCTCGAGTTCTGCAATGTGTTTTCGAATGGAACCTTCCGGGTGCCCGGATCGTGGTTTGCCCCAGTCGAGATTCGCTTCGTAGGCCGGGTCTGATCGGATGCTGTTTAGGATGTCTTCGTAGTTTGTCATGGTGTTCCCTCACCTGTTCTTTGTGAGTGTTGTTATTCTTCCGGCAGATCCTGGCGGCTCAATTGATCGGCGCGTTTCAGGATTGTTGGCAGTCGATGCGGACCGTGCATTGCGCCGACGTTGACGACTGCTTGGGCGATTGGGATTCCGACCGCCGTGATGTAAAGCGGCCGATCGCTCTTGCCTCGCCGAAGTTCCGTCGCATGATCCGTGTCTTTGAACGGATTCTTTGCGACTCCGATGATTGGCACTTCACGATTCAGTGTTTCGTAAAGATGGGCTCCCAACCCAGGGCGATGATTTTCATCCAGCCAAACGTAACCGTCGACAACAATGCAATTTGGCGGTTGATTCAGCTTGTCCAGCACGGCTTGAATGCACGGCAGTTCTCGACGGTAGAACTCGCCCGGCTGGTAGTCCCTTACTTCGTGGATTTTCGCCACGTGTTCTGCTGCCGGCCGCGAGGCTCGCCAGTTGTTGATGACAACACACGCTGCTCGCGCGGCAGTGTCCGTATATCCCACGTCGAGGCAGGCAATCACCGGTTTGTTCGTGTCATTCTCCATCATCAGGGCATTCAAATCGAAAAGACCAACCAACGAAGTGTTGGCTCAGCACATTTTCCTCTCGTACAGATGTAGTCCGAACCGGCAGTTGATTGGTCAAAACGTTCGCGGGACTCGAACCCGCCGGTGACCGCAGGCGATCACCTGGCCCGCGCCAAAACGTTTGGGCATTGTTTGTTCGTCAATAAACTACCGTCTAGCGTCCTCGCCAGGAATCGAACCTGATCTACGACCTTCGCACGGTCGGGTGCTGTCCGGCACACTCCAAGGACGAAAAATCGCGGGACCGATGATCGATTCACCGATCCCGCTTGAATTGAATCGGAACGCCGATCCGTCTCCATCACGAATCGTGCTTTCCGGAATCAGTTCCGTTGAGACTGACTCGGTCGAGACCGAGATACAGCCGGGCGTTACCGTTCTGCGCGAGTTCACGCAGCGTTTCGAGTTCGGCCAGTCGCAGCAGCGCCGGGTGGCCTTCCAGTGCCTCCGCTGCCTTGACGCGCTCCGCGTACGCTCGCGTTTCGGCTTCCGCCTTCGCTTGCGTCGCTTCTGCTTCGGCCTGCTCACGCAGTCGTCGCGCTTCGGCATCCGCCTCGGCATCACGTCGCGTGATTTCAGCTCGAGACTCCGCCTCGATCTGCTCGACTTCCGCTCGTGTTCGCGCTTCGACCAGCTGCGCCTCGCTGTGTCGCTCGGCTGCCAGTACGCGGTTCATGATCTCCTGCAGGTTTCCTGGGAAGATCAAGTCCTTTACGTCGGCGCGTCGAATCGTCACACCGTAACCGTTGGCCGATTCCGTGACGTCCGACAGGATATCCTCACTCAACCGGTTTCGGTTCGTCAGAATTTCCTCCAGCGTCATCGACGCCAGTGAACGTCGCGCGGCCAGTTGCACATCGCTATAAAGTCGGTCCTCGAAGTTGTCGACCGTGTGGATCGCCGCCTTCGCGTCGGTTACGCGGAATTGCACCAAGATGCTCACTCGAATAGCGACCTTGTCAGCCGTCAAGATTTCCTGGCCCTTAATCGTCAGCTCTCGCTCACGAACATCGACCAGCATGCACTCGACGGTCGGCAGCTTCTTTAACCATCGCTTTCGCGGCGGAATCTTGTAGTGACCTGCTTCCAGGATCTTGGCCAGCTTACCGTCTTCGTAGTACAAACCACGGTGGGTGTCCTTAATGATGAACTCTCGTCCTGCACCGCTAATCATCATGATGCACCTCCTCTCGGTTTGCGTGGTTGATGATCGTAAACTTGAAATAGAATGGAGCCTCGGAGCGGAGCTGATATGAAGTACGAGTTCATCAGATGTGGAAAATCTGAGCGGTCATTTCGAATGGTGATCGCAGGATCCATTTGCTCACTCGCTCCTAACACCGCCGAGGCAAGTAACCCGTCCAGGAATCGAACCTGGTCCGACAGTTTCGAAGACTGTCATGCTGTCCAGCACACCCACGGGCCATGTTGAAGGCTTTAGACTTTGGGCTTTAGGCTTTAGGTCAGGCAAGAACTCACAGGGGCAAGTCATGCGAGACCACACGAAGTTGCGAGCGTTCGAGCTTGCTGATTCCGTCGTAATGGATGTCTACCGCGCAACTCGTGGTTTCCCGAAGGACGAGCTGTTTGGTTTGACATCTCAGTTGCGTCGTGCAGCGCTGAGTATCGCGAGCAACATCGTCGAGGGATGTGCGCGAGCCAGCGAAGCTGACTACTTACGCTTCCTCGACATGGCGTACGGATCTGCGAAGGAAGTCGAATACCAACTCACCGTCGCGGATCGACTTGGATATTCCGAGGAGTTGCAAAGCATCCAAAGTAAAACGTCAGAAACCGCTCGAGTACTCAACGCCTTAATCAACGCAATCCGTCGCAAGTCTTCTTCCTAAAGTCCAAAGCCTAAAGCCCAAAGTCTTGAGCCAAAGCGTCCTCGCCAGGAATCGAACCTGGTCTACGACCTCCGCAAAGTCGCGTGCGAATCCGGCACACTCCAAGGACGTAAAAAAGTCAGAGCCGACGACTGGATTTGCACCAGCATTAGCCGCTTTACAAGAGCGGTGCCTTTCTCAGTCGAGCCACGTCGGCGAATCTTCAGGGTGACCGAAGGGATTTGAACCCTTACCTCTTGCTTCACAGGCAAGTGTGCACAAACCGAGTACACCACGGACACCGTATGAAACGGCTCGCCACCGTGGTGGAGAGCCGCGGGTTAATCGATGAATGCGACGTGTCGCATTGCAAGCGATTCGTTTTCTGTGTTCATCATGACTTGATGCCATCCGTCCAAGATGATCGTCTTGTGATCCGGATGACGTACACGTCTTCGAACGAACACGCTGGGGTTTCGTCGCTGAGCCACCCAATGCAGGTGACGAAGTTCTGGCTTTCGGCTGATCAATCGCCGATGCTGACCTTCGGTCAAACCGTTCGGGTATTGGTTGCTGACGTAAACCAGTTGTCCTCCCTGGCGAACGACCTCTTCGCACATGTGGGGCTTTCCGCCACCACGTGCGATCGGCTCGTTTCGCAATGCCAGTCGATCGTCGACGAGACCTTGGTTCTCGACGGGAACGAAGAACCATTCACCTTGACGGATGAACGCTTCGTTTCGTCGGCGGTTTCGCTTACGCGGCTTCACGCCGAGTCGGGTTTCGAGTGCTCGTACCGCGGTTGGCTTGAGCGCGTCGAACGCAGTCTTCACCGATGAAACCGACGCTCGCTCCGGGACGGCCGCAACGAACCAATGACGCTCATCGTGTCCGCAGAGGAACTTGTGCTTTCCGTCGTCTTGACGTGACATCAACAGCAAGTGGCGTAGCGAAGGCTGAGTATCGATCACCTGCGTCTCGGCCAACTGGGCTGGCTGAACAGCGATGTCGAAGAACTCGCCCTCGGCGTCATTACCGATGTCGATCGACACTTCGGGAGTGGTTCCCCAGCGTCTGACGGCAGGAGGGTGGACCTTTGCTCGAGCACCAATCCGCGTGAATTGACGCTCAATCTGATGCATGCTCATGACAATGCCTTTCAATCGTGTCAAACAAGCGGAATGATGCCGGCAGCCAACGTGACCGCGAGTTTCGGCAGTAGCCCGACCAGGAATCGAACCCGGAACTTCTGTTTAGAAGACAGAGATGATCTCCGTTTCACCATCGAGCCGTTGTGCAAAGCGGAAGGAGAGGGAGTCGGACCCTCAAGGCAAGTTAAACATGCTCAGCCGGGTTCGAACCGGTTCCCGTCGCCAATCGGGTTGCCCTTCCGTATATCAACAGTAGCCCGACCAGGATTCGAACCTGGAACCTCTCGTTCGAAGCGAGACATGATGTCCGTTTCACCATCGAGCCATATTGGAAAAGCGGAAGGCAAGGGATTTGAACCCTCATCACCTCTTGGTGGCACGCATTAGCAGTGCGGCCCGGCAAACCGTATCCGGCTACCTTCCGAAAATTGAGTGGACCGAAAGGGAATCGAACCCTTCTCACCGATCTTGCAAGGATCAGTCGCCCCCTTGGAACATGCCAGCCCATTTGAATCAGAGGTCCGTCCGGGAATTGAACCCGGTCTTCGTCCATACCACAGACGCGTGCTGCCGGAACACTTACAGACCTTGTTAACCAGTGATCGCGGATGGAATCGAACCATCGATCTCCTGCATGTCACGCAGGCGTCTTCGCCGCTGGACCACGCGACCGTCGTCTTGATGAGTAGTCGAGATAGGAGTCGAACCTACAAAATCACAAGCCTCTCATGCTTGCCGCTTTGCCTGTTTGCGTACTCGACCGAGAAAGTAGCGGATCCGGGGGTCGCACCCGGCGGTCCTGGCTTATGAGGCCTGGCTGAGCACTGGCCCATCCGCGTCGTTGTTTGCACCAAGTTGCAGGTCTCGGTATCGAGCCGAGCACACCGACCTCATGACGATCAGTTGGACACCTGTCGCACCTGCAATATTGTTTTGAAAAGTAGCCAAGGCGAGAGTTGAACTCGCACGCCACGATGGGCACGACATTCTGAGTGTCGCGTGTCTACCGGTTCCACCACTTGGCTGTCATGAAAGTAGCGCGGGAGGGAATCGAACCCACAGACATGTCACGGAGGTTTGAGCTCCGCCGCTTTTCCGGTTTGCGTACCGCGCCGTTTGTTTTAAAAGCGTCCCCGATCGGATTTGAACCGACGACCTCTTGCGTGACAGGCAAGCGAGCACTCCGCTGCTCCACGAGGACTTGTTGATTGCGAAAGTACGGGCACTCGGATTCGAACCGAGACTAATTGGTTGGAAGCCAATCGTGCTGGCCGTTGGACACTACGCCCGCATGTTGAGTAGCTCAGGTGGGACTCGAACCCACAGCATCTCTGGTTCTAAGCCAAAGTGGTCTGCCAATTGCCTACCGAGCCGTTTTGATAAGTGGAGCACCAGGGAATCGAACCCTGATCTTCTGCTTGCAACACAGACGTCTTCCCGTTGGACGAGCGCCCCATATGTTTCGCGAATAAAGAGATGGCAACTCAGTTTTGGGTTCGCCTCTTCTCAAAATCTTTTCAGTACCCAGAGCAGGGATCGAACCTGCAAACACTCGGGTTTAAGCCGAGTCGCTCGTCCGGTTGGCGTACCTGGGCATCCGATGCTCACCGACCGATGCAAGTTTTTTGCACCGACCGGCAAGCTTTGTTTCGTCATTTCAAACGCGGTTGACTGTCACCGGTCGACTTGCGGTGATTCCGAATGGCTTTCCGATAATCGGGAGCATCCGCAGCATCGACCACAACATGGCCGACGCACTCGACCACCCATCCATCAACCCAACGATCAAGGTCGTCTTTCAACTTCAGAACACGACCCAGCTTGGCAAACTGCTGAGGGATGTATGACGTTGTCCGCACCGAGCCACCGGCGACCGCGCGTTTCAACGCACACTGCACGTATTTGACTTGTTTGGCCATCGTCCTTCTCCAAGGTTGTCATGAAGCAGCGTCACCGCGACGCGTGAGTAGTCCTGGATGGAATCGAACCATCGTTTCCTGTTTGTAAGACAGGTGTCGTAGCCGTTGGACCACAGGACTTTTTCAAATTGTCGATCCGAAGAGCACGTCCCCAAGGATTTGAACCCTGACTTACTGGTTTGGAATCAGCAGTGCTACCGTTACACCAAGGACGTGAATGAAGTGGGAACGCAAGGAATCGCACCTCTCGCCAGCTACCACACAATTAAAGGCAGAAGGGTTACAACCTCCCGTGTGGAAACGCTCCCAAATTGTTCAGGCGGAAGCCGTGGGACTCGAACCCACAACGGTTTGACCCGCAGCTGTTTTCAAGACAGTGTCCTCATCCGGCCGGGTGACTTCCGAGTGTTGCGATTGCTCGCAGTGACGTGAGCGGGAATCGAACCCGCGAACTCCTGGCTGAGAACCAAGCAATTCTGCCATCAGAATCTACCACGCCATGAATTTTCTTCGTTGGAAGGGAGTACCGCATGGGAGTTTCGATCTCCCTCCTGCTGTCTGAAAAACAGCCGACCTAGCCAGTAGTCGAATGCGGCAATTTAAAAGGGTGACCAACCGGAATTGAACCGGCGACGAAC
>JBCBLJ010000614.1:0-5218 GCA_038520195.1 Planctomycetota bacterium | reverse complement strand
GCAAAACGCCAAAAGGTTTGTTGAAAAGGATCACACGGGTCATGTCTAAGGCATAGGATGCTGGCGGCAAAAACAAAACCCTGTCGTCAACGCTTAAATTCCATCACGTTTGACCTGTAAGGCAGGCGGGTCGAGGGCAGTGAGACTGAGTTTGTGAAGGCAGAATTTTTCATGCGGCGCGCATGGGTGGGGTTTTGGTACCGCCTTCTTTTCGCGCGTCTGTCTGGACAGGCTGAGATCACCCGTAAAAACCTGTCCGCCATTTATGCCGATCGGACTATGCTGAGCCGCTGGTGGCTTACGCGCCGTATCAAGCGGGCGCAAGGGCGGTTCTTTGGCGAGGTTTTGAACTTTGAGCGTTTGCTTGAGGTCTCTCCGCCTCCGATCATTGAAGGTGAAGGGCAAGAGGCGTTTTTTCAGGCGGTTGAGGCCAAAAGGCCCGTGATCTTGCTGACTGGGCATATCGGCAATTATGCCTTGGGTCTGCACTTTTTGAAGCAATTGGGCGTCGATGCTGGCTTTCTTTATCGCGCGCGGGGCAACGTGCTGCTGGATAGCCGGTTTGATGACATGTTGCGTATGACAGGGCAAAGCGGGTTTAAGATCGGCCATAGAAGCCAAAGGGCATATGAGGGAAATCTGAGGGATTTCATAGAGTTTCTAGGGGAAGGTCATGTTACTGTTATGCTGGGTGATCACCGGGATCGCGGCGGTGAAAAGATCCGATTTCTGGGCCGCCGGGCGCCCACATCGTTGACGCCTGCCAAGCTGGCGCGCGCCCATGACGCCGTGCTGATCCCGTGCTTTATTTTGCGCGACGGCTCCGGCATACGCTTTCGCGCTGTGATTGATGCGCCAATTCCCCATCAGGGCAGCCTGCGATCAATGATGCGCGTGTTCAACGACCGCTTGTCAGAGATCATTCGCGACGACCCGACCCAGTGGTCTTGGACCATCAGGCGATGGTGAGATGACAGGGCCCTCTCTCATCATTCACGTCCCGCGCGACATGCTGGAAAAGCACGGGCAAGAGGGGTTCGGGCTCTATGCCAACCTTGCGCCCGGGCTGCGCCGTCGCGGTGTGCCCGTGGCGTTTGTAGAGCGGCCGGGGACCACGGATCTCACGCATTACACAAAGACGGATTTCCATCTGGTCCATCACGGGTTTCTTCGGCGGTTCAATCTGCTCAACACCGGGATCGCCTATCTCTGGCCCTATTGGTATCTGGATCAGCGCGGCGTGCTCTGTGACAGTTCTCTGGGCCGTGCTCGTCCGGATTTGAGCGTAATTCCAGAGGATCGCGCGAAGGCGTTTTTCGTCCGCGTCGGCGGCAGGCTGAAGGAGAAAGGCCAGTCGAAACATGATCAGCCGTCGCGCCAAGGGGCGATGGGCAAGGATGCCATTGTGGTGTTTCTGCAGGGGCTCTCAGATCCGGTTCTGCGCAGCATGGCGATGATGGAAACCGAGATGCTGGAGCTTGTTGTCAAGCATCGACAGGGGCGGCGCGTCTTGATCAAGCTGCATCCGAAATTCCCCAATACGATCGCAGCAGCCCATGCCGAACAGGTTGCCGCACTGCATAAGGATGTGGAAATTGTGGATTCCAACGTCCATGATCTGCTGGACGGGGCCTATTGTTCAGTGTCGATCTGTTCGGGCGCGTGTTTTGAAGGGCTTTTTCACAAAACGCCAGCGATCCTGTTGGATCGGTAGCGGTTGGTGTGATGCCAATCACAGGATGGCAGGCAAACCCATTCGCCCAAACTTCGGACCGGATGGAAAGGGCAACGGGATTTTGAGGCCCTCGAAGCAACTTGTTGCTCTGAGTGGTGATAGTGGTGCATTTGGTCGTGGTGTCAACGCTTCTGCGGGGCACAAAAAGCGGCCGGAGATTGATGGGCGGCGCATTGGCCGGGGCGTTATAGGGAGCCACGCCAAGCGACCACTTCTCGACAACCCGCAAGATCGGGGCGTTGCTTACGGTCGCCCGCAGCTCGGGGACGAGTTCGACATTGGTCGCGGCGTCAACGGCAACAAGAACGCGAGTACTTGCGTGCAGCGACGGGAGTGGTTGAGTACTTGGATCGATCGGCTTTCGGATCGTTTGCGGTTGGTTCGCGTCTGCTATGGGGACTGGAATCGCATTTGTGATTCGAAAACTACGATGGATCGATTGGGTTTGACCGGTGCGATGGTCGACCCGCCGTATGCGAAGAACATCGAGCGGCTGCAGGCGTTTTTGCGTGGTGAGACACCCGAAGCGGATTCGTCCACGAACCGAGCCGGCAAGCTTTATCACGGCGACGGCGAGCAAGACATCGACCTGTTGGTCGCGAACGTGAATCGCTGGGCGCAGAAGTGGGGCAAGCATTCGAAGGTCCGGATTGCTCTGTGCGGCTACGACGGCGAGCACAACAACCTTGTCACCGATCACGGATGGGAGGCCGTCGCCTGGAAAGCCAACGGCGGCTACGGAAATCGCGGAGACGAAAACACGAACAAGGGCCGGGAACGGATTTGGTTCAGTCCCCACTGCGTCGCAAGCGAACAGGGGACCTTGTTTTGAGTACTCCGATGGAGCCGCGACGGTGGCAAGCTGATGCGCGAAAGGTCTACTTCGACGCCGTCGAGCGGACGAAGAACTTTTTGGCGTACGTCACGCCGTCGGCTGGCAAGACGTTCTTTGCGACCAGCGTCGCATCGGACCTGATGCAGGAAAGTCTGATACGTCAGATCGCCGTCGTCACGCACACGCATAATCTGCGGACGCAGTGGATTGATGACGCATACGACTGGGGCATGTTGCTCGGGCCGCTGGATAGTCCGGGTGAACACGGTTTTGTCGTGACTTACCAGCAGTTGGCGGATTCCGATGTCGCTGAGTCGGTCGGATTGCTGACGGGCCGAGCGAGTCGGCCGACGTTGATGATCGGTGATGAGATTCACCACGCGTCGGATCAACAGTCTTGGGGGCGCGGGCTTCGCACTGGTTTTGCGAGGTGCTTTCGACGGATGGTGTTGAGCGGGACGCCGTTTCGCCGCGATGAGGCGCGGTTGCCCTTCGTTGAGTACCGCAATGGGATTGCTCGGCCGTCGTTTTCCTACGGGTATTCGCAGGGTTTGGCGGATGGCATTGTCGCGCCGGTGTTCTTTCCAACATTCGATGGTCGGGCAAAGTGGCGTCACGGCGATCGCGAGTATCACGATTGCGCATCCAACCTCGGTTCGATGGCGGCCGCGGATCGGCATCTGAATACGTTGCTCACGTCACCGGATTGGCTGGGGTCCGTCCTGAGGGCCGCGAATGAGCAACTTGATGAGTTGAGA
This sequence comes from Planctomycetota bacterium, assembly GCA_038520195.1. GTDB lineage: Bacteria > Planctomycetota > Planctomycetia > Pirellulales > Pirellulaceae > Stieleria. The sequence goes on along the minus strand of JBCBLJ010000614.1, from coordinate 1,890 downwards.
GCCTACCAACCGAATGCGGCCGGGATTGTGACGGCGATCGACCAAAGTCACGCACGTTCGATCGTCAAGATGCTGAACAAGATCGCCGGGCGCGACAATGTGCAGCTGGCGATCTCAGATGAGTCCGATGCGCACAGCGTGATCGACGAATTCAAGAGCCGCGGCAAGTGGTTGGTTGCGGTCCGGATGGTTTCGGAGGGTGTGAACATCAAGCGGGCGCGTGTCGGCGTCTACGCGACCAACATCCGGACCGAGTTGTTCTTTCGGCAGTTTGTGGGGCGGTTCACTCGAGTCGATGACTCGTTTGATGATCAATCCGCATTCGTGTTTCTGCCGGCTCATCCTGAGCTACAAGACTTTGCCCGAGAGTTGGCGGAGGATCGGTACTCGGTGCTTCGCACAACGCCGCGTGTGAGTCGCGGCGGCGGCGGACCACGGGTCAACGTGACCGAGTTGCTCGGGGCTGGCGCCGCGATCGAGGCGTCGACGCTGGCCGCTGGTGCTGGAGATTTCGACGCCGGCGAGCTGAAGCGGGCCGATGAGGTTCGAAAAGCTGCTGGGCTGGGGCATTTGCCGGTCCCGGTTGTCGCGCAATTGCTACGCGCCGCGTCGGTTGGCCCGATCACGGAGGGCGCATCGTGAAAACCAATCAACCTCCCGAGTTGTTGGCGATCGCGGAATCGAAGGACGCGGAGGATTCGGTTCGTCGTCGGTTGTGCCGTGAGCGTTGCCAGGCGATGGAAGAACGGCTTCGTGACATTGGGTTCGCGCCGGGGACTTCTTATTGGTCTGTGGCGCTGTTGGTGGCTCGCGTGAGCGATGGTTGGCAACCGTTGGTGCGGACGCTGGACAAGTTGGCGTCGGATAAGGCGCTCGAGACGAAGTCGACCGATATCCGTTCTCGCCGCCGGATCGTGCGTCGTGCGATCGCGGAATTGGAAGAGTGGGATCTGTTGTCGGTCGATCGCTCGGAGGGTCCGAAGCGCCGCGCGACGCGGGCGGAAGTGGTGTACACGATCACGCTCAATCGGCCCGTCATCGTGGGTGAGATCGAGCCGAGAGATGCGGACAATTGCCCGGACAACGGGGCGGACAAAAGGCCGGACAACGGGGCGGACAATACCCCGGACAGACCCCGGACAAACCCCGGACAAATCGAAAGTGACTCTTTATATCCTCCCTTTACCCTAGATCCCTTTGGTCCCCTTTCTCCCTTGGGGAGGAGCGAAACCAGTGACGTCGGAGGGACGGAGGACCATGAATGCTTGGTGAAGGCCGAGCAGTTGGAACCGATCGTCGTGAACATCGCTCGGGCACTTCGTTGGCCTGGTGGTGACTACGAAACCGCTTGGCGAGTCGCGGCGGCGTTCCACGCTGGCGACGTCAACGAAGCCGACATCGCGATCGCGTGCCGTCTGGCGTCGGAGAACGCTCGCAAGAGTCCGATGGGCTACTTCCGCACCAAGTTGGCCGAACGTCTTGGCAAAGACCCCAGCGAGATGCGTGAGTTGCTTTCACGACATCGGTGCGCCGGCGGGTTCCCGAACCGCAGACCATCCAAGCCGGTCCCGCGGCCGGTGAGCGTCCAACGGTGTCCGAGTGGTGGCATTGATTTCAACGAACGGCGAAACGAGTTGGTCCGCAAATTTGAGGAGCTGGTTTGATGCCAACGGGATCGATGGGCTTTCCGGGATGGGAATCCACGGCGGGTGAAAACTCTCGTGTCGCGCGTCTGTCGGATGACCAAGTTCGGCAGATTCGCGTCGAGTTCAGAGAGCGCTCGGAAGGCTTGAAGCGACATGAACAGCGCGAATTGCGTGAAGCGATCGCGGAAGAATTCGGAATCAGCGTTGGTTACCTCGGTGATCTGATCGCGCGACGCAAGCGGAG
>JBCBLJ010000438.1:0-6951 GCA_038520195.1 Planctomycetota bacterium | reverse complement strand
TCCCCAGACAGAAAGAGGCCGAGCTGATCAAAAGAGTGATGACGAGAATACGGATCGCTGAATTCATTGGGCAGTCGCTTTCAGTGAGATAGTGATGCGGTCAAGGCACGGCGGTCAACGTCACCGTGTCGCCGGAGTATCCAACTTCAAAACGTTGTCCGTTGCACATCACGTCTGGGTTTCGAAAGCGTCCCGTGACGGCGTGCGCCCGGATCAGCGTGATCGTTTCACCGACCGCAACGGCAAGATCGTTGGTTTGGCTTAGACGCAGCGTACCGCGAAGAACGAGTGTCCCGTGGATGCGAAGCGTCTCGCCGCGTGAGGAGAGTGGCAAATCAAGCACGCCCTGTGACAAATGATGCACGTCTCCGTCGACACGCATTGGTCCCACCATGCGGCCGCAGTTGTAGATCGTGGCTTCGACGTCACCATCGCCCGCGAGTACACCACCAACATCGATGTCAATCCATCGTTGCGAGACCGCGCGACCACCGGCCAACTTCAATTGAGCGCCGGCGCCGAGTCGAATTTCGTTTCGCCCGCTGAGTTTGACCTGTGGTGAAAGTTGGAGTGTTTGTTTGGCTGTGCGGCCCTGAATCTCGAGGCCGAGAAACTCAAGATGCTCTTTGGCGATGACCGTGCTTGGCTGATTGGTCGTATTCGAGATTCGTGCCACCCAAGAGGACTTGGGAGAGCCGCGATCGGTCAGATAGGTGATTCCGGCATTGGAGTATTCGTAGTCCGACCAATTGTCGGCAGCGGAGGCCAGACCCTGATCTTCTCCAACCCATCGGTGATAGGTGTTGGCAAAGCCCTTCGGTTCGGTGACGCGCTCGCCTAAGAGCAAACCGACCAATCGATTCGTCTTTCCCGGCTCATTCGCCACCAAATCGCGAGTCTCCGCTGGATCGTCGATCAGGTCGTACAACTCGGGCCCCTTCTTCTCGGAGTAGATCAGTTTCAGGTTCCCCGCAATGATCGAGGATTGACCGCGACTGGCCTCGTGAATGATGTATTCGCGTTCCCTCTGATGGCCACTTCCACGCAGGGTGGGCGCGATCGAAACACCATCGATCCCCAATGGTGCGGGGACTTCCGCGAGTTCACAGAAAGTCGGCAACAGGTCGGTGACGTCAACAACCTTCTCGCAGTCGGATCCCGCCTTGAGCTGGGAGTCGAAGTGGATCATCGCGGGCCATCGCATCACGAGCGGAACTCGAATGCCACCCTCATAAATCGATCCCTTATTTCCGCGTAGCCCTCCATTGGCATCGAGTTCGACATTGTTCTTTCCGGCAGGACCTCCGTTGTCGGACTGAAAGACAACCAGCGTGTTTTCGGCGACCGAATCAGATCGATCCCCATCGTTGTTGGGATCTTCGAGTGCGGTAAGAATGTTGCCGAAATGCGCATCGATTCGCGTGACCATTGCCGCCCATTGTCGCGCTTGCGGCGAAAGCGACGCGAACTCCGGTCGCTCTGAATACGCGCGATTCCACTCTGGCAATTGTTCGATTTCCGCGAAGGGTGCATGAGGAATTTGGACGGCTAGCAGTCCAAAGAACGGTGTCCCCGAATCGTTGTATCGCTGGCCTCCTTTGCGGACGAAATCGAGTGCTGCAAATGCGTACGCGTCGTCGCAATATCCGATCGACGGATAGTCCGGGTGATTCTGCAGCGCTGGCTCATTTGAATATTTCGGCTTGCCTCGGTACTCCGACATCGAGTTCGGGACGAGATGTAAGCCTCCCAGTGAACCCTCCGGCGCAGGTGCTCGCCATAGCGTCGGTTGAAAGAATGTGTGGGCCCGAACATGGTGAAGTTCCGCGAGCACATCCTGGTATCCGTGCGAGGTGGGCAGCGTTTGCAGGTTGTCGAGCGTCGGATTCTGTCGATCCTTTGAGCCGCCGTATCCCCATTTGCCCCAATAGCCCGTCGCGTAACCGGCGTTCGAGAGTGCATCGCCCATGAGGATGTCATCGGCCCGCATCGCCTTCTTCGCGTTGTCGGGGTCGTTTCGGTCCGCAAACGTATGCCCTTGGTGGAAACCGGACTGCTGTAAGGATCTTGCTGGCGAACAAACGTGGCATCCGTAGCCGCGGGTAAAGTTCAGCCCTGCCCGGGCGAGCGCATCGATATTGGGAGTGCTGACGCTGGGTAAGCCACGAGCGCGGCGAGCGTCTTGGCCATTGGGCCCGATCGAACCCCAACCCATATCGTCGACATAGAAGTACAGGATGTTCGGCCGCTTCGCGTACGCGGGCGTCGCGACGACGATGCTGAGCCACGCGGCGACGGCAACGAGGGGTCTCATCTACGATCCTCAATCGGGGCAAGATCTCAAAGCCCGGATTGTAATCGAACCGTACGGTTGGATGGTCGCTCTCGAATCGTCGTGATCCGCTTAGGCGGCGCTGCGATATCGGCGTAGTTTGTTCGTCAGCGTCCGGGGCGATATCCCGAGCTTATTGGCGACCGCCTGCTGACTCTTCTCTCTTGCCAGCGCAGCGAGGATGATCTTTCGTTCGGTCTCATCGAGTGGCGTTTCAAGCCAACTCGCGGGAACAACTTCCGCGCAACCATCAACCCGCGTGGGCAATCGAAGATCAAGGATATCGATCTCGCGTGAATCGCAAAGCAGGCAGGCGCGAAGGACGACGTTCCGGAGTTCGCGGACGTTTCCCGGCCAGTCGTATTCACTCAAGACTCGCATCGCGGCAACGGTAAAACCATCGATCGATCGTGGCGACTCGGGTTTGAATGCTTGTAGAAAATGCGAGGCGAGCGGTTCAATGTCCTCACGACGATCTCTCAGCGGAGGAATTGGTAAGCAGATCACGTTCAATCGATGATAGAGGTCCGCTCGAAAGCGTCGCTCCTGTACCTCCGCTTCCAGGTCTCGATTGGAGGCCGCAACGATTCGAACATCATGTTTTACCGGCGTGCTACTACCGACACGTTCGAATTCGTTACTTTCCAAAACTCGTAGGAGCTTCGCCTGCGTCGCAATCGGCACTTCGCTGATCTCATCCAGAAAGAGTGTGCCATTCCGCGCATGCTCGAATCGCCCAACCCGTTGCGCGACGGCATCGGTGAAGGAACCTTTTTCGTGTCCGAAAAGCTCACTTTCCACCAGGTTCGAAGACAAGGCCGCACAGTTGACTCGTACCAGTCGTTGGTCCGACCGTGTGCTCGCGTCGTGAATCAACTGAGCGAACAGCTCCTTGCCGGTTCCGCTTTCGCCCACGAGCAGGACCGGCGCGGAAGACCGCGCGACCCTGCGTGCCATGCGCAGAAGTTCTCGAATTGCATCGGATTTCGTAACGATGACCATCCGGAATCAGGAGGCCTGTTGAGCGTATGCGTTTTGCATCTTGACCGCCCGAACGCTCTCTTGAATCTTCGGAAACAGGCGTTGAAAGGAATCGATCGTTGCCTTTTCGAGTTGAGCGAGTTTTGGCAACAATCCCTTGAGCAGGTCGATCGTCTGATCGGTCGGCTCGCGAAGCGCGCCGGGCAAAGTCGAGTTGGTCTGCTGAAATACTTCGCGGAGAGGCCCGAGTCTACTCTCGGTTGCCTGAATCAACTTCATCTTGTCGCCAATTTGATCAAGAGCTTCAACACTTCCGACCTGCATCGAGTCGACGGTTGCATCAAGCTCTCGATAGAGATCTCGAAGTTCAACAGTCAATTCGAGTAACGCGTTATTGGGTTGGCTGGACATGCTTTTTGGCCCTCTCAAGGATCGTGTCAACTGATTGTGATGTTTGATCGAAAAAGGGTCGAGAATCGCTTACTGACTCGGAGTGCTTCAGCCACCATTTGGCAGCTGAGACGGGATAGTCACTCGACTTGTCATTCGCGAGCGTGCGGAGGATGGCCTCGGAGTCGGCCGTACGGCTCATGCGGCGGTAGCACATCGCCTTCATCAACTCGAGCCAAGCCCGATCGGCGTCATCAAGAGGTTCAATGGCGACGTTGTCAAAGGCCTTCATGGCTGCTTCATAGTTCCCGGTTCGATACAGGCTCTGCCCCAATGCCATCGAATTGACCGGACCGGAAACGATTTCTGTCGCTTCGACGTTTTCGGGGATGCTCTCCGGCGGTGTCGTTTCCGGCGTCGAAGCGGGAGTGGCCCTGAGATTCTCTTCAATCGCCTGGATGTTCGGATCAGGCTCTTTGGCGGTCTCCATCATGGCGGGCAGCGGGGAGAGCGCGGGCTTTTCGGGTTCAGGCGTTGCAGGGCTCGGGACAGGTGATGACTTTGAGCGAAGGGTCCGCAGCAATCGAATCCGCTCCCGAATCAAATCGGCGTTCGCGGACGACGAACCGGTTGGCCTGAGTGGGGCCGCGGGCGTCGCGGCGCGAGGCAACGGCTGCGGCGCGGACGGTGCCATCGTTGATGGAGTCGCCGGTGAGGCTTGGAGCTGCTGACTCACCCGGCCCGTCGTCGCACGCAACGCTTTCAACCGTGATTCGAAGTCGGCGGTGGTGTCGGCCGTGTTTGTCGGCGTCGGATTCAAGACCGACTCTCCACTTTGCGCAAGCCGCAGGTCGTTGGGTTCATAGGGCGAATTGAGCTGCGTCTGGCCCGCAATCGGGTGCGTCCAAACAGCCGCCACGAGCACCGAAAACAGAAGCGGTTTGTAGGAGACGATCATTGTTGGTTGATAGTGAAGGTCAAACGAGAAGGAGCGGGACAGCAATCAGGGACCAGTCGAAGGCTCTGTCTGCTCGGGGAGCAAACCCGCAAAGCACAGTGCCGCGGCGTAGTGTTGCCCCTTTCCTTCGTAGGCTTTCCCAAGAAGTTCCAAGGCGTCGGCCTTCTGTTCTTCGGTCAACGCGAGTTGAAGCAGCAACTCGCAAGTCTGTTGGCACTCGTCGTATCGCCCCAACTCTTCGCGAACTCTTGCGTCGAGCATGCCCGCGCGGATGCGTAGTTTTCCTTCGGCCATCTGCACGATCGGGCGCAGGACTTCGATTGACTTTTCCAGTTCCTGTGACTGGTACAGTATTTCGCCGAGTTCGAGTTGCACACGATGATCCCAATAGCCACCTTCAACCTGTTGCGCGGCGACTTCCAAATGTTCGATCGCCCTGGAACGAAAGCCAACTTCGCGGAACGCGCGAGAGACGATCAGGTGATCGATGAAGCTCTTGGCATCGCCTTTCTGGAGCGCGACCAACGCAACGACCAAGCGTTCTCCTTCGTTTTGCAGGCCGCTGACGGGTTTGACCACTTGGAAACGCGCGTAACTCCCAAGCACACTGGCGAGTCTTCGATCCGAATCGTCCGTTAACGTCGGTTGGTGATCAAAGAGTGCTTGGTTTGCCGAGTAAGGGTCGGACTCAAGGAGGTAGGCCTTAGAGAGCATCATCAGGTTTTTTGCGGCGACGTCGGGCTCGGTCGCGAGCCGGCGGCCACGGGCGGCGGCCGGAATGGCCCGCTCGGGTCGGCCGAGTTCCAGCTCCAGTTCCGCGATCTTTGCGTAGCTCGACGCTTGAAGCGTGGGAGCAAGCGTTTGGTCCAGTGCTTGGTAGAACTTGCCCAGGGCAATGTCCTTTTGTCCGCGCATGCTTTCCATGACGCCGACGTTGTAGTACAGCATCGCGCTCTTCTCGCCAGTGGGTCGCAAATCGCGGGCCGACTTATACAGGTTTGCGGCATGATCCAGATTGCCGGCGGTCACCAGGTTGTTTGCTTCCTGAGTCAGAACGCTCGATCGCTCGGCGCCACTACTGAAACTGCTCTTGCGCTGCCGGAGTAGTCGGTTGATTCGTTGGAGTTCGAATTCAAGCTCTTCCCCATGCTCCATTTCTTCCACATGCGAAATGTAGACGACGTCGCCCTCTTGGCGCCAAAGCAGACCGAGCGGGCCCAGCACGTGATCGAGGATCATCGCGATCGGGAGCGTGGTGGAATCGATGCGCAACGAACGGCCGTTAAGAATGCTCCGGGCACGAGTGCTGACCCGCATGTCGATGTCGATCGTTTGATCAAGTTCTCCGAGCATCCGCAGGATTGGAAAAAGCATGGTTCGAACTTCGACAATGATCAGCGAGACATCGCGGATCGTCGGGTGCCGCTGCAGGACTTTGAGGCTGAGTCCCTCGGGGAGCTCCGTCGAGTTGTTTGACATCGCGATCTCTTCGAGCACGGGCTCGATGACAACCGGTGTCTGAGCGTAGTGCAACGGAGTCGCCGAATCGGTGAGTGACTGCTGCCCGGCGAGCTGCCGTTCTTGTAGACAATCCGTCAGATGCTGAAAGATGGGTAGCCGAACGGCTTCCGGGTATTGGTCATTGCCGTAAACCAGGAACAGTTCGCTCAAGAGGCTGATCGCTTCGTCGGTTCTCCCCTGCGATTTCCAAGTGCGTGCGGTACCGATCAGTGCCCAGAGTTGTTGTGACAAACTGGAAGACGGCGATTCGATCGCCGCACGGTAATGCCCCTCGGCTTGCTCCAGAAACCCGCCTAACTCGGAGGCAAGTCCCATTCGGACCGCGAGTGAGCCGTCGCTAAGTGAGCCGGCTTCACGCTGGAGTTGTTCGTATTTGTTGTACGCCCCGATGTAGTTACCGCCGGTGAGAAGTTGATCGCCTTTGAGCAGATCATCGACATCGTTCCCGCCGGCGATTTGCGACGAAGCACGTTCCTCGGCGGTCAATTCGTCCAACAATGGCGGCTCGACTTCGTCGCCCTCGGTCGGCGCGAAAGGGTCGATGCCGAGGGAAAACCCTTGCTCTTGAGAAGCGGGTTCGTTGTTGGTTTGCTGAACATCAACGCCTTCTTCAAGCGTTTCTCCGACATCACTCGAAGGCCAGTTGTAGACAATCCCGCCGACCAAACCGGTCGCGACGAAGAGGGATGTCCACAAGACTTGCGATCGAAACACTGTATTTCCTCGTGTGAGGAGGACCTGGTGACGGTTTGCTTTGATTGAATGCGTG
>JBCBLJ010000424.1:0-7080 GCA_038520195.1 Planctomycetota bacterium | reverse complement strand
TTTCGGCTTCGGTCTCGTAAGCCTTTTCAGTCTCGTAGGCCTTCGGTTGACTCGGCTCGGACTTCTTTTTGGCCTCTAACTTCACGGACTTTGCTTCGTCCGATTTGGCGGCCTTGGCCTTGCGAGCCTGCGCGGCCTTTTTCCGTTCGCGTTTCTTCTTGGGTTCCGACTGCGTCTCGTCGGCCTTTAATTGGGTTTTCTGCTCAGGAGGGTCGTCGCTGGCGGTTGCCTCGACGGGCCCGAGAGACATGAGCGTGAGAAGCGATAAGAGAAGCGCGAAGGGACCTTGCCCAAGTCGAACTGCTGGTCGCATAGGTTTTGTGATTGCCGACGGGTAGGAAGTGAAGGAAGGCCATCGTCGGAAAAAGGGCGACTGTAACGGTCTCCCCGCATCCGACTGACGACATCCTAATCGGCGGCCAAGAGTCGTGGCGCGCTCGAAGCGCCCGACTGCTGCGGAATCTTGAAAGCGGTCCGCGCTGCTGGTTCGTCTATGAAGCCGGGCGGGGAGCCGACATTTGTTTAGCCAATGCACCAAGGGTGCCGCGCACCACAATGCGATGCGTGTTTAGGCGAAGTAGTCGCCACTGGAAGTGCCATCGATGGGCGGCGGCTGATCGGCTTCATCATCCGACGCTGGCTCCAACCCGTTCAAAACTTCTTGCAGCTTTGAATCGAGGTCATCCAACTGGGCAATCACGTCGTCCTGACGACGTTCGAGTTCCTCAAGGAGATGCCCTGAGTTGCCACCCGTTCGAGCTGTGGGCGATTCGGTTTTACGCATGCGGGGTCTGCGGTTCGTACCAAGTCGAGAGCGAACCGATTCAACCGGTCGCACCGCTGGCATCGGACTAACCGGGCCGCAATGTTTCGGCGGTCCCGAAAGCTGCGTGTCATTTGCGTTAGGCAGACCTTGACGGTTGCTTGGAATTTCACGAGTCGGTGGACTCTCCGTGCTCGCCGCTGGCTGACACGGTTGTCAGAGCTGTCTGGATTTGCAACAACCAAAACCGGTCGCGAGCCGTAGGGTTTGCCGAACCGACTACATCAAACAGCGGCCACCGACATTGAAACAGGCAAACTGATGGGCATTGAACGTAACCCGACTCGAGCCGTCTCAATTGGAGACATCGTCGTCGGCAACGGCCAACCGATCGCCGTTCAGAGCATGACGGCGACCAAAACGGTCGACATCGACGCCACGGTGGCCCAAGCCGAGGCGTACCGAAACGCCGGCGCGGGAGTCGTGCGGATCGCGGTCGACAGTCCCAAGGATGCCGCTGCATTGGCCGAGATTCGCCGCCAAACCACCGCGAACCTTGCCGTCGATCTTCAGGAGAATTTTCGACTCGCCCAAGCCGTGGCGCCCCACGTCAACAAGATTCGCTACAACCCCGGACACCTCTATCACCACCAGCGTGAGAAACCATGGCAGGACAAGGTCCGGTTCATTGTCGACCAAGCCAAGGAACACGATTGCGCGATTCGAATCGGCGTAAATTGCGGCAGCGTCGATCCCGCGAAGAAGGAGAAATACGATGCCGACGACTCCATCACGCCGATGCTGGAAAGCGCACTGGAGCATTGCGACTTCGTCGACTCGCTGGGCTTTCACCGATACGTCGTCTCACTCAAAGACAGTGATCCGCAAAAGGTCATCGAGGTCAATCAGCGCTTTGCCGAGCGGCGCCCCGACATCCCCTTGCACCTTGGTGTGACGGAGGCGGGAATGCCACCGGAGGGCATTATCAAGACTCGCATCGCGTTCGAACAGTTGATCGGGCGTGGCATCGGCGACACCGTCCGCGTCTCCTTGACACTGCCCAACGACCGTAAACCCGAAGAGATCGAAGCCGGCAAGGGGATTGTCGATGACATCTATGCCGGTCGAGTGCGTACGGTTGTGAAACTCAACGAACAGTCGCTCAACATCATCAGTTGCCCGAGTTGTTCGCGGGTGGAAAACGAAGCGTTCATCGACCTCGCGCAAAGCGTCAAGGAGATGACTCAGTACGCCAAGGACTACGATATCACCATCGCAGTGATGGGCTGCCGTGTGAATGGTCCGGGAGAAACCGATGACGCCGACTTGGGTCTTTGGTGCGGGCCGGCGAAAGTCAATCTCAAGCGTGGAACCGAAGCGCTCGGCGCATTTGGCTATGACGAGATTTTGCCGCGACTGCGAAAAGAGCTCGACGCGTTGATCGAAACAAAGGCAACCTGACGGTCGGCGGCGATGCTACGTCTTTTGCTCACCAACGATGACGGGATCGACGCTCCGGGGTTGCAGGCGCTTTACGAAAGCGTTCATTTCGCTGCGACCCTCGCCGGAAAAGAGCTCGAAGTCGCCGTCGTCGCTCCGGATCGCGGTCGGAGCGAATGTAGCCACAGCGTCGAGACCGGCGAGACGTTGCAACTCAAGTCGGTTCGCCCTGGTTGGACGAGCCTCAACGGAACCCCCGTCGATTGCGTCCGTGCCGGAGTTTTGTCGATGGGATTTCAGGCAGATATGGTGCTTTCGGGAGTCAACTCCGGTGCCAATCTCGGCGTGAACTTGATGGTCAGCGGGACATTTGCGGCGGCGCGGGAGTCGAGCCTGTTGGGCATCCCGGCGATGGCCGTCTCACAATATCGTCGGCCAGCGATGCCTCGATCCTGGGAACATGTTCCGCATTGGCTCGCCGAAACCATCTCTGATTTCTGGAACGCGGCGGAGCCGCAAACGGCCTCGCCGCACGCGCTGCTATGGAACGTCAACCTGCCCGCAATCCACGATGACAAGGGTCGCGTTCCCGATCGAGCCGACTGCAAGGTTGATCGTCGCCCGTTGGAGAGAGTCCCCCAGCGTCGCGACGATGGAGACGATGGAATCGTGACCTACGAATGTGATTACCACGGCAGACCGAGGGAAGCCGATCGAGACGTCGCGGAGTGCTTTGCCGGCCGAATCACGATTAGTCGGCTCACCCCATTCCTGGAGGTTGGCTGAAAGACCGAGAGGGCCGCTCAAATCATCGAAGCGTCTCAACGCCCGACAAGCAGAACACGGGATATCACGGCTGAGAGCACGGGGAAGCACAACCGAATGACTCTGCGTTTTCCCGTGATCTCGGCGAGGCTCCGACAGGAGCGAGACCCGAGCCCGGACTAAGCGTCGGCTTTGCTGGCAATGGCGATGTTGGTTTGTCCCATTGGCGCGGTGTTGGGAGCGTGTCCCGTCGGCGCGACTTGATTCTTCTGCAGCTCTCCGCGAACAATTCGAACATTTCGAGGTGCTTCGATGCCGATGGCCACGCGGTTTCCTGAGATCCGATTGATCGTGAGGACGACGTCGTCACCGATGACCAACTTTTCACCTGCTTTGCGACTGAGAACCAACATGATTGACTTCCTTGAGTGAGAAGAAGAGTTTTGCGGGTTTGTTCCTTACCGTGGATACAAACTCCGTGCCAAAGATGGGGCGAAGGGTCCTTTTGCGGCCCAAAGTCCGGAATACTTGAGCAAATCATTTCCAAAATGAGCATTTTTGTTTTTCGCCCGCCGTTTATGCGGACGCCGAAGCGATGACTCGCTCCGTTGCCTGTTAGCTCATCCTGGTATGACTGTCGCGTATTGAGACGACCGCAAATCGTTTCGCGTCTCCTCGGCTGTCAGAAGTATCGCGTGACCGATGACACGGCTGGTCCACCGCCACAGTCGAATACCGGAATAGCTGTTGGCTTCGGGACCGGCCGCACGAAAGATTGAACGATGACCCGCGTCGCCAGAGGCGTCGTTCGACGCTTGGAGGCTCGATGCTATACTCGCGAAGACCTTGTGAAACCGGGTGTTTCGCATGCAAATCGCGTCCACTGAGGGCGGTTGGATGCCGCGGCGCGAGAACGAATGATCGATGAAACGAACAATGCACTTAGACGATCTGATCAAGGATTGGGAATTCAACCCTCACACGTTGAATGTCCGCATGGTCAAAGGAAATGACGGCCGAGACGTCATCCAAATGCGAGTCGACATGGGGATCCTCCAGTTGGAGACAACCGGACGACCCGATGGGGTGAGCATGGAAGGGCATCCGTCATACTTGGAGTTCCTGCAACACAAGTGTCTCGACGAGACCGATTTCGAGCTCGATGACGATCAGTGCATGGAGGTCGATCGCGAGTTCATGCAGTTTTATCACCGTCGTATTTGCTGGCTCCGACTGCAGTACTACAACCGCGCGGTGATGGATGCTGATCACACGCTGCGGCTGATGGACCTCAGTGAACGGCTCAGTCCTGAGGAGGAATGGACCCGCTCTCACGAACAGTATCGCCCGTTTGTCCTATTTCACCGGACCCAAGCGGCCGCCCTCGGCGCGTTGGAAGAAGAGGAATCCGGCGAAGACGCGGTGCAGGCGATCAACATTGGGTTGGAGTCGATCCGCGAGTTCTTCGTCAGACACGAGGCCGAAGATCACTTCGAAGAGGACGAGTTGGTCGTCCGACTAGTCGATCTACGTGAAACTCTCCGCAGCGAATACGAGGTCGGTCAGACACTCCGCGAGAAGCTCAGCCAGGCGGTCGAACAAGAACAATATGAGCTAGCGGCCAAACTCCGCGACGAGCTCAATCGCCGCGACCTGGAGTAGAATCCACGCTCGGATCCCCTCGAGAGCCACAAAAAACTCCAATTCCGGGCAGGCCTCGGACTTGGCACGGGGGTTTCCGCTAGCCTATTCTCCGCCGCGGAGTCGCGCGGCAAGAACGCGCCTTCAACCTTTCCCCCGGAGTCATCCCATGAAAAAAGCACTCGCATCGGTCGTGGCCGTGTTGGTCGTGGCGTCGACAACATTCGCCGCCGAAGTCGACCTGAAAGACGTCAAGTGTCTGATCGCGCCCAAGGGAGCGAACGCTTCCAAGTCAGCCGACTACAAAGACGGTAAAGTCTTTTTCTGCTGTGGCGGCTGCGTCAGCAAGTTCACCAGCAACACCAAGAAGTACGCCGAGAAGGCGAATCATCAACTCGTCGCGACCAAGCAATACGTGCAGACGGGTTGTCCCTTCAGCGGCGGCGAAGTCAACCAAGACACCGCGGTGAAGTTCAACGGAACCTCGATCGCATTCTGCTGTGACGGCTGCAAGAGCAAATTCGTGTCCGCGAAAGATGACGCCGCCAAGTTGAAGCTCGTCTTCAATGAAAAGGCGTTTAAGAAGTCATTCAAAAAGGCCGAGGAAAAGACTTCCAAGTAAGGAAGCTTCACCGAGACCAAACAAAACTCCGTGGCGGTTGTCACGGAGTTTTTTTGCGCCACCACATCACCGCGATTTCCATCACCGCGACTTGGCTTGCTCGGGCACCAACCGGATGGAGCGGATGTCACACACCGCGTTTTTCGCCTTCGCCTTCGGCCGCGCTTCCAGACGATAATTTCCCGGCGTGAGTTTGAACGCGCCGACCGAACGGGGCACAAAGTTTTGAAAGTGACCAGTGTCCTCGACTTCAAACGAGATCGACACCACCGACTGATCAGATACTCGGATGCAACGCAGTTCCACGTTGCTACCACCTTGCCCCTTTCCGCAACCTTGGTTGACTTCGCAACGCAAGCTCGCCGCTTGTTTGACTTCGAAGCTCCATTCGGCCCAGTCTTTTTCGACGGTCCAATAGCCGATCGTATTCTTGTGGGGTTGCGGTTCGAAACGCAGCTTCTCGCCATGCGTGATGGCGTGGTGCGCGGGCAACTCGATGACGCCTGAATCGTTTGCCTGCACGACAAACGGATCCGCGCACAAGCGTGCCGGTTCAATCAGCGCTAACCGCAGCGTCGCGGGAATCGCTAACGCCTTCGGTAGCGCGATCATCCACTGGTCGGGCTCGGGAACAAACTTGAGCTTCAACTCCGTGCCATCCGCCGTCAGCGACTTCATGCGGTTGTTGAGTCTCGGGATCGCCACCTTTCGCTTTGCGGGTTCTGTTTTGATTTCGATCACCACCTCGGCACCATGGAATTCAATCGAGCCCCAGTCCTTTTGAATCGATTCGGGCGCGCAATCGGCAGCGACAAGCGTGGCGAGGCTGATCGAGAGTAGGCCTCCAAACAATCGAAACATGAAAAACCTCGGAAAGCAAAATGGACATGGGCAAACGCCGTTTCAGTCGGGGACAGTATAGCGCCGTCGATCGTCTCGCAGAACTGAATCTCCGGTATGCTCTCTTTCTACGGCACCGCCACGGAAGCCTTGAAGCCTCGTCTCGACGCGGCTTCTCGTTGTTTGTCGGCCAATACCTCGCGAAAATCCACGAGACGCTCGGCGACGTGTTCTCGCGCGGCGAGATTGTTCTTTTCCTGGGGATCAAGAGTCAAATTGTAGAGTTCTTCGCCGTCGGGCCATTTGCCGTATCGCCAACGTTGGTTGCGTACCGCGTGGCCCATCTTCGTACCTCTCGTGACGACACTGTAGGCGTACTTCTTTTTACCGAGTCGCTCTGGGTGTCCCAGCAATGGCCGCAGTGACACACCCTGCAGATGCTCAGGCGCGCCGAGCCCCGTCAAGTCGGCAAGCGTTGGGAAGATGTCGACTAGCTCGACCATCGCGTCGGAGGTGGCGCCAGCCTTTGCGAGCCCCGGGGCTCGAACAACGAACGGAACCTTCGCTCCGATGTCGAATAGCGTGACCTTCCCCCACAAAAAGTGATCACCCAGATGATAGCCGTGATCGGACGTGAACAGCACGATGGTGTCCTCGGCGTGCCCACTCTTATCCAAGGCATCGAGCACGAGCCCCAGCTGCGCGTCGATGAACGAAATACACGCATGATATGCCTGCATGTATTCGCGTCGCAGCGCATCATCTTCCTTGCCGAGTTTAAAGCCAAACGACTCGTATCGCTTTGAAATGGCCGAGCGTGGAATCGAGTCCCAAAGGTTTGTGCGGTCGGCGCGATAGAGAATCTCGTCGGTCGGGTAGAGGTCGAAATACTTGTCGGGTGCGAGGAAGGGAACATGCGGTTTCTGAAGCCCGCAGGCGATAAAGAATGGCTTGTCTCCGAAAGTCTCTTCGGTCAACCATTGGGCGACTTGCCGCGCGTTCTTGCCAT
>JBCBLJ010000416.1:0-7208 GCA_038520195.1 Planctomycetota bacterium | reverse complement strand
CGGAATAGGACTGAAACGCGACACCTGCCGCCGGGTTGACCCGCTGCACCACGCGCTGAGCCAATTCCAATTGACCGAGACCCCGTCGACCTACGGACGGGTTTACAACATCGGCAGCGATGTCGCGGTTTCAATTTTGGAATTGGCTCAGCGCGTGGTGCAGCGGGTCAACCCGGCGGCAGGTGTCGCGTTTCAGTCCTATTCCGACGCCTATGACGAGTCGTTCGAGGATATCCGGCGGCGCGTTCCCGACCTGAGCCGAATCCACGAGGCCATCGGATACAAGCCGACAAAGGACCTGGACGCGATTATCGATTCGGTCGCCGATTCGATGCGGTAAAAACTTTCGTCGTAGCACTTGTCAGGCTAGGACAATGGGCCGCGAGAAATTGAAAGGCACCTCTTGGACACCCTGTGAACGTTTGCCGATGAATGGTCATCGGCTCACAGCTTGCCGGATGTGCATGCCCATTCTTGCGGAGAAAATACAATGCGTCAGTTGTTTGCGGTTGCCATGGCGGCAGCACTCGCCGTTTCGTTCAGCGCTCAAGCGTTTGCCGGTTGCGGCACCTGCGACAAGACCGTCGTCGAGAACGCCGTCGAGGCGAAGAAGTTCAACACCCTGATCGCCGCTGCCAAGGCAGCGGGACTCGACAAGGTTCTCAGTGGCGAAGGTCCCTTCACCGTTTTCGCTCCCACTGATGAAGCGTTCGCGAAGCTCCCCGAGGGCACCGTCGCAAGCCTTCTGAAGCCCGAGAACAAGGACAAGCTTGTCGCCATCCTGAAGTACCACGTCGTCTCTGGAAAGGTGATGTCGAAGAAGGTCGTCACCATGGATTCGGCCAAGACCGTTCAAGGCACCGAAGTCAGCATCAAGACCAAGGACGGCGAAGTCATGATCAACAAGGCGAAGGTCGTGAAGGCTGACATCAACAGCTCCAACGGCGTTATCCACGTCATCGACACCGTCTTGATCCCCAAGGCGTGATCGACGTTTGACGTTCGCTCAAAACAAGAAGCCGTCGTGGGTTGCCCGCGGCGGCTTTTTTTTTTCAGGCTCGGTCCGCTCAGTCCCGTTTTTGCCGATTCACGAGCGGCTGTCGGTTAGGAGCCGACAAGCATTTCAGAATCCCGTTTCCTAGCCATTAGCCCTTGCCGGACTTGGGGGCTGTCGCCTATCTTGCGGAGCTTCGCGGCACTGTACACCTGCCAGTCGCCGTTCACGCAACCCTGAGAGTACTGCCATGAAAGAAGGCATCCATCCAAAATACGAGGCCACGACCGTTACTTGCGGTTGCGGGCACTCATTCGAGACGCGGACCGTTCGCGGTGGCGAACTGAAGGTCGACATCTGCAGCACCTGCCACCCGTTCTACACCGGTAAGCTGAAGTTCGTCGACACGGCCGGCCGGATCGACAAGTTTCAAAAGAAGTTTGCCGCCGGGTCTTACGGCAGTCTGCAAAAGAAAAAGGGCAAGAAGAAATAGCTTGGCCGCTGGCGAACCCAGGACCGCCGGCAAGTCCCCATCACAGGCTACGACGTCGCATGGTCTACCAGACCATGCGTTTTTTTTTGCCCCTCCGAATCACTCACTCACGACCACCGGCCGATGAGCAACATCCGAGAACTGCTCGAAGAAAAACTCAGCCGTTTTGAGCAGCTTGAAAGAGACATGTCTGACCCCGAGGTTCTTGGCGATGGGGCGCGGATGAGCGCGACCGCTCGTGAACACGGTGGATTGGCCAAACTGGCAGGAAAGTATCGCGACTTCAAACGGATGAGCGACGAGATTCAGGGCTGCAAGGAAATGGCGGAGGCCGCCGAAGACTCCGAAGAACGCGAAATGGCCGAAGCCGAGATGGCGGATCTACGTGGCGAACGGGAAAAGGTCTGGGAAGACCTTTTGTCGATGACCATCGGGGGCGAAGACAGTCACCGTACACGCTGCATCATGGAGATCCGTGCCGGTACCGGTGGCGAAGAAGCGGCGCTCTTCGCCCGCGACTTGTTCGAGATGTATCGGCGCTACGCAGAAGTGAAGTCTTGGAAGGTCGAAGTCATGGACAGCAGCGCTTCGGACATGGGCGGGTTCAAAGAAATCACGCTCACACTCGAAGGCGAAAACGTCTATCGCGACTTGGCGTATGAGTCCGGCGGTCATCGCGTACAGCGAGTTCCCGAAACCGAGGCCCAGGGCCGTGTGCACACCAGCGCTGCGACGGTGGCGGTGATGCCCGAACCGGAGGACGTCGAGATCGATCTGAAGCCGGACGACTATCGCGTTGATAAGTTTGGTGCGTCCGGACCCGGTGGGCAGCACGTCAACAAAACCGAGTCAGCGATTCGGTTGACACACCACGAAACGGGGATCGTTGTGTCTTGCCAAGATGAAAAGAGCCAGCACAAAAACTTGGCCAAAGCGATCCGTGTCTTGAAGGCCCGTATCTATGAAAAGAAGCGTGAGGAAGAGGCCGCGAAGCAGGCTGAACAACGAAAAGGCTTGATCGGGTCGGGGGACCGCAGTCAGCGCATTCGAACCTACAATTTCCCTCAGAACCGTCTCACCGATCATCGCATCAACTTGACGCTGTACAAGCTCGATCAGGTTATGACTGGCAATGTTGAAACGGTGACCGAGGCATTGATCGAGTATGATCGTGACCAGCTACGCGGCGACATGATTGATTGAGCGATCGTCGCCGCAACGTACTCTCTCGAAGGCCATTTCATCTTTTCCCTGAGACGGAGCCTCATATGAAAGACGCTCATGACTGAGCAAGACGCGAATCAGCGCCCCGCAAACGAAACCGACGATCGCTGGACGATCCTTCGTCTGTTGCAATGGACCACCGCGTTCTTTGAAAAGCGAGGCAGCGACTCGCCGCGACTGGATGCCGAAGTGTTGCTCGCCCACGCCCGCGAATGTAGCCGCATCGAACTCTACACGGCATTCGAGGAAGAGCCCGAAGAGGAACAGAAAGCGGTCTTTCGTGAAATGGTCCGGCGACGCGGTGAAGGAATGCCGGTCGCGCAGTTGGTCGGCTACAAAGAGTTCTACTCGCTCCGCTTTCGTGTCAACGAGCACACGTTGATTCCGCGCCCTGAAACCGAACACGTGGTGATCGAAGCGTTGGACTCCGCCAGGACCATCGAAGTCGAAGGCCGCCCGCTGTGTATCGCCGACATCGGAACCGGTTCGGGCGCGATCGCGGTCTCACTCGCGGTGCACCTGCCCGCGGCTCAGGTGACGGCGGTCGACGTTTCCGAGCCGGCTTTGGAAATTGCGACTTGGAACGCAAAGCAGCATGATGTGGTCGATCGCATTGACTTTGTTCACAGTGACCTGCTCGCCAGCATCAAAGAGCCGCAATCGTTCGATCTGATTTGCAGCAACCCGCCCTACATCAGCGAAGACGAATTCGCCGAGTTGGATGCGACGGTCCGAGAACATGAACCGAAGACAGCCTTGGTTGCCGGTGAAGACGGCACCGAAGTGATCAAACGATTGCTCGCCGAGTCTTACAGTCGCCTGAACCTGGGCGGACGATTGATCGTTGAGTTGAGCCCCATGATCGCCGACGCTTGCGAAGACTTGGCCGAGCAGATCCCCGAGTTCGGTGACTTGCGGTTCGTGAAAGACATCGCCGGGCACCGTCGGGTGTTGTCGCTAAAACGTGTGGAGTAGATTCTTCGACTGTTTCGCGAGGCTTCAAAAATGGATAGTCCTGAGTTCTGTCGGCGGAAACGGATCAAGCGGTGAGCTCGTCTCGATTCCGATTCGGGCTAAGGACACTGTTGGGTACGTCCGCTTTGGGGGCGATTCTCCTGGCCCTCTTTTTTCCGAGGTTTGGAGAGACGCTCGACGGCTGTTCGAGCCAGGGGAAAGACTCGGTCTGGATCGCACCGCCGGAAACCGCCGAGGTAGTGGCTCGATGCCGAGAGGCGTATCCCGCCTTCACCGTTCCGGATAATCCGCCGATGATTGTCGAAAAGGTGTTTGAGGAAGTTGACCGCTGTTGCTTTTGCAATTTTCACGGGCGACGATATTTGCATCGGGTCCGCTATCGATGCGAGGTCTTCCCCGCAGGCCAGGTTCCGGGACAAACGTTGGTGGTGTTGATCGACTATGACCATTATCACCTCAACGGCGGCGGCTGTTTGACTCGCTGAGCCCCGTGTACCGTTGGGCGGTGACCTCATCAGCCCGCGTGCCGCTAAACCATCGTCTATCCACTTCGAATCCTGTCGTCACCGTGCTGCAAACAAGTCTTCAGTCAGCCGACTCCTCGTCAGCATCGGTGTGGGACAATGTGAGCCAAGACGTGGGAACCTTCGATGAGCGAATTTCCGCACAGGGGATGGTGCGACCACATTGGCAATACCTACACAACCAACTTGCGTCCTTCGGCAACGAGCGGCTGACGGATCACGCGGCGTCCATCCAGCAAATCCTTGGCGAAAACGGGATCACTGTCCACGCGGACGCGACCGACATTTCCGGTGATCGTCCGTGGAAGCTATCGGCGATCCCGTTCCTTGTTCAACCCGAGGAGTGGGCTCGACTGGAAGCCGGGTTGGGCCGTCGAACGCGGCTTCTTGAAACACTGCTTCATGACCTGCTCGGCCCGCAAAGACTGATTCATGAGGGAATCGTTCCCGGTGAATTGGTTTGGGCTAACCCGCGATTTCACCGCGCCTACACCGACCTTGGGACCGAACGCCAAAAACTGCACGTCGTCGCAACCGACTTGGTTCGCGACGCGTCGGGTCACTGGCGGATCACGGGTGATCGGACACGAGCGCCCAGCGGACTCGGATACCTACTCGAAAACCGTATCGTCACGAGCCGGGTCATGGCGCAAACGATTCGGGGTTGTAACACAAAGCGGTTGGCAAGTTTCTTTGCGTCGCTTCGCGACCACCTCAAATCACTCGCGTCGACTCAGCGAGAGAATCCTCGGATTGCGATCCTGACGCCCCCGAGCGGGAGCTATCGAGAATTCGAAGACACCTACTTGGCTCGATACTTGGGTGTCACGCTGATCCAGGGCAGCGACTTGGCCGTGCGTGGTGGCAAGCTTTACCTCAAAACGCTGGGTGGACTCGAGCCGATTCAAGTGCTTTGGCGACATGTGTCGGATCGGCGCTGCGATCCGCTCGAACTCGATTCAACGTCCAATGAAGGTGTGACGGGACTACTGCGATGCGTGCGGAATCGGGGCGTGGAAGTCGTGAATTCCGTTGGTAGCGTCTTGGCGGAAACGCCGGGTTTGATGCCGTACCTCGAAGACGTCAATCGATTCTTTTTTGGTGACGATCTGCCGCTCAAGTCGGTGACTTCGTTCTGGTGTGGTGATCCGAGGCATCTGTCACATGTGATTTCCAATCTCTCTTCACTAATCATCGGCTCGGCGATGGCAGTTAACGGTGAACGCTGCGTCGACGGGGCACGTCTGACTGTCTCGCAGAGCGAGGAGTTGATCGCTCGTTTGAACGCCGATCCGGCACAGTACGTCGCGTACGAGCGATTTCCATTTGCGACGACTCCGGTTTGGTCGGAGGGTCGGATCCATTCGCAAAAGGCGGTGTTGCGAAACTTTCAGTTGCTTTCTGGTGACGATGTCCGTGTGCTCCCCGGCGCGTTGTGCCGCGTCGGCAACGATGAACTCGAACTATTGCGTTCGCCGGTCAGCGGCCAGATGACTCAGGATTGTTGGGTCACCGGTGAACAGCCCGTCGAAGAGCATCCGTCGCTGTTGCCGCAAGGCGACACCAAAATCACGTTGCGGCGCGGCGGCGACGAACTTCCTAGTCGGGTTGCGGAACACCTCTTCTGGCTCGGTCGTTATGCCGAGCGCGCCGAATGTATTGCCAGGACGTTGCGGACAACACTGCAGCGCGTTTCGGGGGAAGACAACTGGGAGTCGCGCGTCGAGGTACGTCGATTGATCTACGCGTTGGCGTCGATGGGGCAAATCGAGCCGGGTTTCGCGGTGGACTCGTTCATCGAGAATCTTCCGCATCTCGAGCGGAGTTTGCCGTCTTCGGTGCTCGACCGTGAACAACCGCGCGGTTTGCTGAGGACGATGAAATCGATGTTGCACAACGCCAACGCGGTTCGCGATCGTTTGTCCGTCGATGCGTACCGAATCATCCAGCGGTCGTTTCAGGAGTTGACCCGATCCGCGGCACCGAGCGGCAGGCTCAATCCGAATGAGGGGCTTTCCCCGGGAGAGGCGATCGAGCGGGTGGGGACGCTTGTCGTCGACTTGCTGGCGTTCGCCGGTGTGACTCAAGAAGGCTTCGTCCGTACCCACGCGTGGCAGTTTCTTGAACTGGGTCGTCGGATTGAGCGGGCCTCCCAGACCAGCGAGTGGTTGCGAACCATTCTTTGTCCATCGACCGACGAACCGGAACCGACTTGCGAGTCATTGCTGGAGATTACCGATAGCTTGATGACCTACCGGTCGCGATACCTCAACCTCGTGCAGCTCGCGCCGGTGGTGGACCTGGTCGTTACCGATCAATCCAATCCGCGTTCAGTTCGGTTTCAATTGGAACGGATCGCATCACTGATGGATCGACTGCCGGGCATCGATAGCGCTGCAGGTCTCAGCACGATTCAACGACTCGTCGTTTCATTGAAATATCAAGTGACGGTCGCTGACCCCCATCAACTTTGCCGGCCGGGCGACGACGGCTCTCTCGAGCAGTTGTCGAGTTTGGTGGATTTCGTCATCGAAGCACTGCCAAAACTCTCGGAGGCGATCAGCGCACGATATCTGATTCACACAACGATGCAGCGTCTGACGGGTACGGGACGATGACGCAAGTATCGTCCGCCATCGGTTCGGTACGCTACCGCGTTCGCCACCAAACCGACTATCGCTACAGCCAGAATGTGGCCGTGTGCCAGAATCAGCTCCGAATGCAACCGATCACGCGCGGCCGAATGACGTGTCATTGGTCGGATTTGGAGATCACGCCTCCGCCAACGAGTTGGGAGCAGCATCTGGATTATTTCGGCAATCAGGTTCACACGTTTTCGATCGAGCAGTCGCACCGTTCTCTGACGGTTCTCGTCGAAAGTGAGGTGAGTGTTTCGGAGGGTTCGGTGGATTCCAGCGTGTCTTCACAGGCTTGGGAATCGATCGCTTCTGCACCCACGACTCCGTTGGCGTTGTTGGACGAATACCGATGTGCCTCG
>JBCBLJ010000794.1:0-3886 GCA_038520195.1 Planctomycetota bacterium | reverse complement strand
TGCGGCGATCGCGGGTTTGCCGCTGGACAAGTATCCGGGCTGGAGTCCGACGCTTGCGACTCAGCTGTTTACGAGGACTCGCGGGAGTGGCGCCGAAGTGCTGAAGCGAAAGGGCGGTGCGGGATTCGCGGTCGGCATCGCAATCCGTGACGTGATCGACGCTGTGATTTTGGATAAGCGCTGCGTCCTCCCTGTTAGCAGCGTTCAAAGCGGTTGCTTTGGAGTTCGCGACGTGGCACTTTCGGTTCCGACCGTCGTCGGTCGTGCGGGCGTGCTGGATCGAATGGAGATCGATCTTTGGCCCAAGGAGATGCAGGGAATGCGAGCCAGTGGTGCGGCTCTGCGAAAGACACTCGATGTTGTCATGCAGAGGATTGGCTGAGGCTTGTAGTGCGATGAGTGGCGCGAGCGCGCACTTCCTGCTTCCGAGACCGTTTCCGCTCGCGGACTCGGTGAGTGTGTTCTTGCTCCTCAAAACGCACTGCACTGAGGTGGCCGAAACCCGACGAGGACGCCACTGGGATTTCACCGATGGCCGACCGCGCGGCTCACTCGACGTCTACGAAACCAGCGACCGCGACGATCTTCACGAGGAGTTGCGGGAGGCGGGACGAACGGAAGAGGACGCCCCGGAGATGCTGGTGATCCTCCACCCGATGAAAAGTGATCGCGACTCCTGCGCTCGTCTCGCGGCAATTCTCTCGAAGCGGCTATCGGGTTTCGCCTTGCGAATCACACCGGAATAGCCTGCCAGCGATCAACGGACCAAAGACGTCTTTTTCGGTCGATGGATTCCGTGTCATGGGTCTTTTCGCCAAAGTTTCAGCGTCGTTTTGCGTCACTTTGATCGACGGAAGTCGGGTGGCAATTGCGGCGTGGCTTTTCGACTCGCGAAATGTTTGACTTCGAGAGACCGATTCGCCACGCTATGGCGAGAGGTGGTCGCTAGCGGCTTGGTTCATTCTTTCTTTTCATTTGTTGCCACCTCGACTCGGTTGATCGAGGTCATGGTATTTGTCGGCGTTCGTCGGCGGGTGATCTCGACGCTTTTGATCGAGAGATGCTTGAGATGGAACCAGAGCACCAGGAATCTCCCGCGCCGGAGTCTTCCGAGCGGGAAACGGAATCCAAGCTACCGCCCCCGTTGCCGCGTGAACTTCAAACCGCGCGCGATCGGTTTGTCGTTTCCGAGCCACCACCCGTCGAGGCTGAGTTGCCCTCGTCGTCACTCGTTGCGGCAATCCAGATTGTCGAGCAAGAGTCTGACTCAACGCCTCGCAAAGAATCGGCGGTTTGGAGTGGTTCGATTCTGCTGCATGTCGCCATCTTGGTGGTGATTGGTTTGCTGGTCGCGCCGACGGACCTTGGCGGCACGGCCATGCACATCATCCAACTCTCGTTCACCAACGAATCGAACGAGCTCAAGACGGAGTCGACAATCGAGTTCGTCTCACTGGAGACGGATTCGGCTCCGGAATCGGTTGAGATCGACGTAATCGCGCCGGAGCCGGTCCCGACGTCGAACCAAGGTAGCTTCACCGCCGACTCAACCGCTGACACTGGCAGAACCGCGGTCGATGGGGGAGGCCCCGGTGCGGATGCCGCGCGAGGCTCGTTCTTTGGGATCGAAGCGAGCGGCCAGAACTTCGTGTACGTCCTCGATCAATCGGGGAGTATGGATGGGCAGCGTTTCCGTCGCGCCGCCGATGAACTCGTTCGGTCGGTGGAAACGCTGAGCGAGGATCAAAACTTCTTCGTCGTGCTCTTCAACACCCAAATGCACCAGATGTTCGATCAACGCGGGCTGACGCCATCGCCGATCCCCGCCAGCGCTGAGAACAAACGCAAACTCGCCCGCTGGTTGAACGACATCAATCCCAACGGCGGGACGGACCCGAGAATGGGGCTCAAGTTGGCGCTGCAAATGAAACCCAGTGCCGTTTTCATGCTTTCTGATGGTGAGTTCACTGACGACAAAAAGCGTCGTAGCGGCATCCTTCGCGCGGACGATGGCAATACAAAGCAAATGGTCAAACGCATGGAGGCCAGCGTTCCGATTCACGCGATTGCATTTGAGGACCCAAACAGCTGCGTCAACATGAAAGAACTGGCGTCGTTGACTGGAGGAGAGTATCGGTTCGTCCCCGAGGTGCGTCGAAGCGAAGACGAGTTGCTTGAAATGGCGGTGGAAGCGGAAGCGATCGCCGATCTCGGCGAACGGGCGATGAAGCTCACACAACTCGCCGATGAATTCGCAGACAAACGGACCAGTCGTGCAGCCAAGCAACAGTATCGTGAGATGCTGTTGGATGTGGCAACGCAGACTCTCGAGACCGGCCAAATGATGGACACCCTCGTTTTGGTCGATCGGTATCGTCGCGTCAAGGAACCCGGCGCAAACGATCCGGAATTCGAAGAGGTGGTGGACGCCATCGTGATGACTTGGACCCAATGCGAAGATGCCGGCACGTTGATCCAAGCGGGCAAGGACCTCGCGAAACTCCCTCAATCAAAGGAAGCAGAGTTCTTTTTGCAATCGCTCACGCCACGGCTGGTTGACGTTGCGTCCCAGGTCCGACCCGCGGACACGTATCACGTGCTGCGTGAACTCGCTTCGCGGCACGGCGGAACCGGTGCGGGGCTTGATTGCGAGAACGCGCGTACGGCCATCTTCGAGGACTTAACCTTGAAGTCGAATGAGCGACGTGACGACGGCGACCTGATCGGTGCACTCGATCTTTTGTCTCCGCTGCGAATGGGATCACCCAACGGTCCAATCGGTCCCGACGCCGATCAAGCCGTGATCGAACTGTCGCGTGAAATCCTCGCTCAGGTCAGGGATGCGCCGTCGTTGGACGCGAAAGAGAAGATTCGCGAGACGCTACGCAAAACGCTTCGCGACGACAGCCTTTACGAGCGAATACGGACGCGATTCGGTGGAAGCGAACTTCAAGCGAGAAAAATCATGCGTGAAGCAACGCGAGCCCTTCGGATCGGCGATGCGGAACTCGCTCGGAGACTTCTGGGTTCCATTGTTGAGCATCACTCCGAAACGATCAGCGCGAGAAGGGCAGAGCGTGAACTGGAAAATTTGGGGCCGGCTGAAATCGAATTGGATGATTCGGCATTGTTTGACCAGATGATGGGTGTTGGCCCAGAGAGCGATGACCGATCCGACTGAGAGTCCCTGGACCACTCATCGCTTTGCGATCACATTGGCGATCCATCTGTTTCTTGGAATCATGGTTAGCACGCGGGCGTGGGTGTTACAAGAAGACCGCGCTTTCATGGCGTTGGCGTCACTTCCAATGGCCCAGTGTTCGCTCATCGCCATTTGGGCAGCAACAAGTCAAGCACCCGACTACGTGCGGTTCACGCTCGGGGTCGGCGCCGTGTTCGCTTGCTGGTACGAGCTTTCGACACTGATTGCTTGGGCGGGCACCGGGACCACGGCCATGTTGTGGATCGTGCTGCTGCTTTACCAGACGCTCTTTGTCTTGATCGGCATCGCTTCGACCCGATGGATGCTTCGGTATGTTGCGGCGCAGGCACCGCGGACGGAGCAATTCTCGTTTCGAATTCGGACCCTGAACCTTTGGACGGCGGTCGTCGCGATCACACTCACGTTCTTCAATTTCGGCCGAGTGAATTGGCAATGGGATCTGGGTTGGATGCGCAGCGGGGTTCATGTAACGGTTGCGATCATTGCGTTACTTAATGCGGTCGTCGCTTGCCTGTGGAGTTCTGTTTGGCATTCAAAAAGCGTCACTCACGGACTTGTTCGCGGCGGCGTCACGTTCCTGCTCCTGATCGTGTTTTGTTGGCTCGCCGATCTCGTCGTCACTCGGTGGGGAGTCATGATCGCAAGTGACTCGCTGTTTCATTT
>JBCBLJ010000357.1:0-8026 GCA_038520195.1 Planctomycetota bacterium | reverse complement strand
GGCGGACTATCAGGTTTATCTCAACCACACGATCATCGCGGACTCGCGGCGTTCGGGGAAGAGCGACTCGCACGCGAAACGCTACGTCCTGCAGCTCTCCCGCGGGACCAACGACCTCTACATCAAAACCATGTCAAGCTCTCCCTGTGAGCTGGCCTGTGCTGTGCGGTCTCCGAACGTCGCGCCGCCTGAGAGCATTGCCGGGATCGCCCGAAAACCCGAAGCCGATCGATCCGACGACGAACGTCATCAGCTGCGAAGCTACTTTCGTGAGATCGTCTGCGATCATGTCGACTGGACGTTTCCGAGCGATCTTTTGGCCGGCGCGGAAACGAGGAAACAGAAACTTGAGGACTCGTTTACGACCAGCTTGATTTGGAAGGAACGCGATCCGCCGCGGGTCGCTCGCGTCTTGAGTCGCGGCCGCTACGATTCGCCCGGCGAAGTCGTCCAACGCGGCGTTCCATCGTTTCTCCCCCCGCCTGCGGTCGGCGCGTCGGAGGATCGAGCTGGGCTCGCGCGATGGCTGACCGCGCCAAATCATCCGCTCACCGCACGCGTAGCGGTGAATCGATTTTGGCAGGCCCTTTTCGGCACGGGCTTGGTGGAGACGAGCGAGGACTTCGGCCATCAAGGCCAGTTACCGAGCCATCCCGAGTTGCTCGACTGGCTCGCGTTAGACTTTGTTGAAAACGGTTGGGATGTCAAACGATTGATCAAGCAGATGGCAACCAGTCGGGCGTTTCGCCGGTCGGCGCGTGTGCGTGAACGCGATCGATTGATGGACCCCGCCAATCGCTACCTCGCCCGGGGCCCGCGTTTTCGGCTCGACGCCGAGGTGCTGCGCGACCAAGCGCTCGCGCTCGGAGGCCTGCTGGACGCGATGGACTCGGGCCCGAGCGTCAAGCCGCCGCAACCCGATGGCCTCTGGAAGGCCGTTGGCTATATCGGCAGTAACACGGCCCGCTTCCGTGCGGAGAGCGTTCCCGGTCGAGAGTTTGCTCGCAGCGTGTACATCTTCTGGAAACGCACCAGCTCCCCGCCGCAAATGTCGACCCTCGATGCCCCGAGCCGAGAAGCCTGCACGGCGCGACGCGAGCGGACCAATACGCCGATGCAGGCGTTATTGCTGATGAATGAGACGCAGTACCTTCGGGCCGCTAAAGCGCTCGCCGCTCGAGCGCTGACCGAATGTCAATCAAGGGAAGCCATCGACCGTCTGCGTTGGCTGTTTCAAACCGTCACCGCCCGACAGCCGGACGACGAAGAGACTCGCGAGTTGATGGACCTTTTCGGAGACCTCCTGCAACACTACGTGGCAAACAAAGCCGCGGCCGCCGAACTGCTTTCGATCGATGAAGAGCAATTGAATGGCGGCGATGATCGAGTTCAGGCTGCATGGATGGTGGTGGCGAGCGCGTTGTTGAACTTGGACGAGATCGTCAACCCTTAGGAAGAAGATGGATTGGCATTCACAGCACCAGCTGACGCGACGCACCTTGTTTTCCGGGACGACGCTGGGACTCGGTGCCGCAGCGCTGGCGTCACTGGACTCGCTTGGATGCGCCGAGGAGACATCGGCAAGTGGTTTGTCCGGGTTGCCGCACCACGAACCCAAGGCGAAGCGCGCGATCTATCTTTTTATGGCCGGTGCGCCGAGCCAAATGGACCTCTGGGATCCCAAACCGGCCCTATCGAAACGGTACGACCAAGAGTTGCCGGAATCGGTCCGCGAGGGGCAACGGCTGACGACGATGACCAGCGGTCAGACTCGATTTCCGATCGCGCCAAGCCAATACAAGTTCAAGCACCACGGGCGGTCGGGCACCGCGGTTAGTGAGTTGCTTCCGCATCTTGCGACCGAGGTGGATGAGATTGCGTTGATCCGGTCGATGCATACCGACGCGATCAATCATGACCCCGCGCTGACGACGATCTGTACCGGAGACCAGCTACCCGGCAAGGCGAGCCTCGGTTCATGGTTAAGCTACGGCCTGGGGACGGAAAACCAGGACCTGCCCGCGTTTCTTGTGATGACGGCCTCATGGAGTGGTCGGCGGCAAGCTCAAGCGCTTTACCACCGGCTTTGGGGCAACGGCTTCCTTCCAAGCAAGTACCAAGGTGTCGCGATACGACAAGGCGCGGACCCCGTTCTGTACCTTTCCAATCCACCCGGTTTGGATCAACGTGTCCGGCGACGGATGCTGGATACCGTCGGCCGACTCAACCGGCGCACCGCCGAGTCGATGGGCGACCCCGAAACCCAAGCAAGAATCGCCCAGTACGAGATGGCGTTTCGAATGCAGACCAGTGTTCCGGAGTTGACCGACATCCGCGACGAACCAAAGTACATCCTTGATCTCTATGGCCGCGATGTGACCACGCCCGGTACGTTCGCGCACTGCTGCTTGATGGCGCGGCGGATGGCGGAACGAGGTGTTCGGTTCACGCAGATCTTTCATCGCGGTTGGGACCAGCACAACTCGCTTCCGCGGGAGTTGCCCAGGCAGTGTCGTGACGTGGATCGTGCCAGCGCGGCGCTGCTGAAGGATTTGCGTCAGCGAGATCTGCTCGACGAGACGCTCGTCGTCTGGGGAGGCGAGTTCGGACGAACGACTTACTGTCAGGGCGAACTCAGTCGCAACAATTATGGCCGCGATCATCATCCCAAGTGCTTTTCGGTTTGGATGGCCGGGGGCGGCACGGCGGGCGGCGTCGTGCATGGTGAGACCGACGAGTTCAGCTACAACATCGCGCAAGATCCCGTCCACGTGCGAGACTTCAACGCAACCATCCTGCACCTGATGGGCATCGATTCGGACCGCTTGACGTACGCCTTTCAAGGCTTGGATCAGCGATTGACAGGGGTCGAAGGTGGAACGCCAGTTCGGGCCGTGATGGCATGAGTGACGAAGGCGATTCAAAACGTCGTGCAAGCGGCATGAGTACCCCATCGGCTTCGGCACTTGTCGCCGCCAGCATGATCGGTGCCGGGGTTTACACGACCAGCGGATTCTCGCTCGCAGACTTGGGCTCGCCTTGGTGGGTATTGCTGGCTTGGTTGATCGGCGGTGTGATCGCGATATGCGGCGCGATTTGTTACGGGGCACTTGCGGAGCGGTTCACCGAGTCCGGCGGCGAGTACCTCTTTCTCGCCCGTGGCGTTCATCCCGCCGCGGGTATCACTGCCGGTTGTGTCTCATTGCTGGCGGGGTTCACCGGTGCGATCGCATTCGCCGCGACCACGTTCGAGACTTATCTTCGTGACGCCACCACGATCGTCAATCAGGAGGTATCGCAGGGTCTGAGCGGGTTGCCGGAGGGCTTTTGGGCGGTTGCGATGGTGCTTGTCGCCAGCTGTGTCCATTCGATCGGGCTAAAAAGCGGAACGGTAGTCCAGAATCTCGTCGTCTTCGCCAAGTTCGGATTGATCTCGTTGTTTCTGCTATTGGCTTTCTCAACGGTGTCGAGCTGGCAAGGATTTGAGATCGCCGAGGCGGAGCAGGGATCATCGCAGCGTTCCGGCTGGGCCTTCGCGCTGGCCTTTGCTAATGCGTTGACGTGGATTTCGCTCAGCTACAGCGGCTTCAACGCCGCCGTGTACCTGGCTTCGGAAGTACGTGAACCCAAGCGAACGGTCCCGCGTGCGATGGTGTCGGCGACCGTCGGTGTGACGGTGCTGTATCTGCTGCTCAACGCCGTCTTTGTTTTGGCGCCGCCCGCTGACGCGGTTTCGGGGCAGCCGAACGTGGCAACCGTGGCGGCGCGGTCGATCGGCGGCTACTTCGAATTCTCAGGCGGTGACCGTGCGGTCGGCCTTGTGATTCAGGTGGCGATCCTCTGCGGACTGATGACATCGATCTCGGCGTTGGTGCAAACGGGGCCGCGGGTCTTCTTCAAAATGGCTCGCGACGGCGTTCTTCCTCGCTGGGTCGTCGGCTCCGAAGATGGTTCTGGGGAAGATTCGCCGCACTGTCCGAGACGCGCGATCTGGATCCAAGCGTTCATGGCGATCATCGTGATTTTGATCTCCAGGTTGCGCGAGCAGCTCGATGTTCTCGGTCTGACGCTTTCAGTCTGCGCGGCATTTTGCGGAAGTTTGGTGTTTTTTCTGCGGCATGGTGACCCTCCGATTCGAGTGCGATGGTACCCGATCGTGCCATTGATTTACGTTGGGGGAACAATGGTCATCGCTGTGCTGACCGCGATCCGTGCCCCCGTTCAAGCAGGCGTCGCGGCGGGGACTTTGCTCATCGGTGTCGTTGTTTATGGTGTGGGAGCAGTCATGAAACGTGCCGGTCGGTAGCGGAAGGTTGGCGGGCGGGGCCTAGCCGGGCGTTTACACATCGGTGAAAATCACGCCGTTGCGGGAATGACTGCATGAGCCGATTCCTATCCCGAACTGGGCTCAAAGTGGGGCCGCGTTGACTCCGCACACACTCTATCCAACCATGAATGAACACGCATGAGATATGCATTTCGTCTGGCCGAACTTTTGGGTCACACGCCCGACCGCCGCAAGCGTCCGGGAACGATCAAATCGATCGTCGAACACACGGGGTTGGATCGGCACCAAGTCGCATCACTGCTCAAGAATGAAGCGAAATACATCCCCCTGGATGCATTGTCACGACTCTGTGACTACTTGATCGATCAGGGCCACGCCACGGCGGATCAATTGCCCGGTGCTTTGTTCGCGGTCAACCCGGAAAACTTTTGGGAACTGATCGCACGACGTAGTGAGATCGAGATTGTGATCGGTGTGCGAGCCGCCGATGGCAATCCGGCGCCGGAGGGCGCCTCGGTTGTCGCCAGCGATTCGGTGCTGGTCGGCGAATTGCTCAGTGGGGTCTCGACATTGGGCGGCGTTGCCAAGCACAAGGCCCCGGCGGAAGACCCGGCGCGGGAAGTCCCGATGCCCGATCGTTTCCAACAGACTTTGGTTTGGAGTCCCGGTCAGGTCGCACTGGAAGATGTCCGATCAAGGACCATTGAAGTCTTCGATGGTTTTGTCGAAGCGACGGGCGATCGTGGCATGATCTGCATCGGCAGCATCAAGAGCAACCCGGTCGTGGAGCTGCTGTTCTCCGATGTGTTTGGTTGCCAGCCGTTTGTCACCGAAGACGACGTCGACGATGTGTCCGCTCGGTCGTGTCCATTCTTTCTTCGTTATCGCGACACCGATCCGAAACCAGATAGCGCGTCTGCGGGGACTCGGTTGAGCAAGAACGAAGACGCGCCCGAGCCCGGTTTCTACTTTGAGAAAGATGACGGCACGTGGCAATTCGCCGGCGGCAAGAACAAGGACACCGCGTTGGTGTTCTACATCTATCGCGAAGCACTCGGTCGGCTCGATATGGTTCTGAGTGGATTCTCGGGGCGGGCCACGCGGATGCTGGCGAAGACCATCGCGATTCGGGGCGAAGAGTTTTGGCCTCCGGTCTACGAGAAAGGCGGCGACATGATCGGGGCCTATCTGGTCACGTATGAGCAGCCCGAGATCGAGCAATCGCGGGACGATGCGCTTTTCAATCCTGGCGGCCCGGCCGAGATCATGCCGCTTCCGACCGAAGCCATTTCACGACGACTGGCGAAACGTTAAAGGCCGAAATGGCAAAACGAAAATCGAAAGCCTCCGCCAAGATGGCGGAAAAGGCGGATAAGTTCGATCTCTATCAGCAGTCCGTTCAAACGCCGGAACACGAGGTCGAATTCTTCGAACAGGCGTTTCGCGAGGTCTACAAGCGCAAACCCTACACGCTGCGCGAAGACTTTTGCGGCACCTTCGCGGTGTGTTGCGATTGGGTCGCCTCCAGCCCCCGTCGGAACGCTTACGGAGTCGATCTTTGTTCGGAGACGCTTCGATGGGGACGGGACAACAACCTTGCCAAGTTGAAACCGAAACAGCAACAGCGCGTGACGTTACTTGAACAGGATGTCCGGGCCGGTAATACCGAGACGGTTGACATTCTTGCCGCCCAGAATTTTTCGTTTTGGATCTTCAAGACACGTTCCGAGGTCGTTGAGTATTTCAGGGTCGCGCATTCGAACATGAATTCGCAGGCCATCATGGTGATGGACATGATGGGTGGCGGTGAATGCTACACCGAGGAATTGACCGACAAACGCACGATCCGCAAGGGCAAGCGAGGCTTCGCGTATCACTGGACCCAGGAGAGCTTCAATCCGATTACCGCGGATGCCAGTTTTTCGATTTCCTTCAAGTTCACCGACGGAAGCAAGCTGAAGCGTGCTTTCGAGTACCACTGGCGATTCTGGACGATCCCGGAGGTCCGCGAAATGCTTGCCGAGGCGGGGTTCCGCGAGAGCCACGTCTATTGGGAAGTGGAGGACGAGGATGACCCGGACCGCGACGGGACATGGGAACGACGCGGCGTTGCAGAGAGCGATCCCAGCTGGATCTGCTACATCGTCGCGGTGAAATGACCGGAAATCTCCTGCCGGCCGACGCCCGTCGCGACGGCTAGCTCCTGATCGCTTCCCCGCTTCCTTTCAGCAAAGGTATGACGGCTGGGCGAAATTTTCGGCGTGACGACTTTTTTTGCGCAGAAGCCCAATTCGATCGGGCTCTATAGCACGGCCCCCGGGATTGGGCTTTAATGAGGGGGTTGTGAAGAGTTTCGCATGTTGGCGGTGGCTCTTCGAAACCACTCTGGCATCGTTGGCGATCCCGCGACCATAGTGAATGGGTTGATGAGTCGGATAGTAGCGTGACTGAATTGCTCACAGAGTTGTTGTCACGCGAATAACGGCAAACTGAGTGTTCGTCTTTTATGGCGGGCCTGGAACACGTGCACTGAGCAAGCGGATGCGCACAGGATTTTTTCGAATTCGCTCCGTCGCAATCCTGGTCATGATCGCGCCGCTCCTAGCGATCCACCGGGTCGCATGGTGGTTGGACGAACGTTTGTTCAAGTCGCTACCGGAAGTCCGCAAGCCGCTGTTCATTGTCGGCGTGCCACGTAGCGGCACGACGCTGGCGCATCGGCTCGTCGCCAGTCAGCAGTCGGTCTTCACAACGTTTCCTCTTTGGGAACTTCTGTTTGCCCCAGCGCTTTGCGAAAAATACGCGCTCGCGGGCATCATGGGAATCGATCGACTCATTGGCAGCCCCGCGGCAACGGTCGTTCGCTGGGTGCAGTCTCGAATCGCGAAGTCGATCGCCGATGTTCACCCCACGACTTTGGATGCGCCGGAAGAAGACTATCTTGGATTGCTACCGTTCGGCGGATGCTTCCTCAAGGTACTGATGTCTCCGCACGACGAACGTGTTTGGCAACTGGTCGCCCGGGAGGATGCTTCAAGGACGAAATTCGTCAGGCTTTATCGCGGGCTGCTCGCGCGACATCTTCGATTCCGCGGCGAGCAAATGACGATCGTCTCCAAGAACCCAAGCTTCACCAATTGGATCGAAGCGCTCGCGAAGGAGTTTCCGGATGCGAGATTCATTGGACTGCGTCGTTCTTTGAATGAGTCGCTCCCGTCGCAACTGAGTTCGATGCGAGGCGGGTTTGCCATGTTCGGCCACGATGTCGCCGACCCACGAGTGGTCGAGCGATTTCTGGCGATGTACCACTCCTATTGGAATGGCTTGGAGCGGTGCCGGAACCATTTACTCGAACAACGGTTTCAACTGATCGAATACTCGGATCTACGCGAAAGATGTTGGGCGACCATCAGCGGTACGCTCGACCGTTTCGGAATTCAGTCCAGGGAAGACGAACGCCAAGAACTTCATCGACTCTGCGAACAATCCCAAAACTACGTCAGTCGCCATCGCTATGACCCAGCGGAATTCGGTCTCACACCGGATCAGCTGCGACCGACTAGTGCCAGCTCAAATTCCCCTTTCGACTCTGCCACGGCTTCCGTGGTCGATTTGGCTGAAATGACCCAGCCGCCACTCCCTCAAAGGAGCATCCCGTGCGCACAACGATGATTCGTCAAGGCGAGGGCGACATCCGACCTGCAATGGCCGAACGGAACGCGGTCGACCCGTCTTCGG